>CALLIG010000390.1 GCA_938009735.1 uncultured Flavobacteriaceae bacterium | reverse complement strand
GTACGAAGACATGCTCTTCTGGAGAAAATTCGAAGACAAGCTTGCTGCTGTTTATATCCAACAAAAAGTCAGAGGGTTTTTACACTTATATAATGGTCAAGAAGCTGTTTTAGCGGGAGCTTTACATGCGATGGATTTGACCAAAGATCGAATGATTACCGCTTATAGAAATCATGTTCAACCAATTGGTATGGGTGTTGATCCTAAAAAGGTAATGGCTGAATTATACGGTAAGGTTACCGGTACTTCTAAAGGTATGGGCGGTTCAATGCATATATTTTCTAAAGAACATCGTTTTCATGGAGGTCATGGTATCGTTGGAGGTCAAATTCCTCTAGGTGCTGGTATGGCTTTTGGTGATAAATATGCAGGTAGAGACAATGTAACTTTATGTTATATGGGTGATGGTGCTGTGAGACAAGGGGCCTTTCATGAAGCTTTGAACTTAGCTATGCTATGGCAATTGCCAGTAGTTTTTGTTTGTGAGAATAATGGGTATGCTATGGGTACTTCAGTAGCACGAACTTCTTATTCAACAGATATTTGGAAATTAGGTTTAGGTTACGAAATGCCTTGTGGGCCAGTAGATGGCATGAACCCTGTTGTTGTTGCTGAGGAAATGAGTAAAGCTATCGAGCGCGCTCGTAGTGGTGGAGGACCAACTTTCTTAGAAATGAAAACGTATCGCTATAGAGGTCATTCGATGTCAGATGCGCAACATTATCGAACGAAGTCTGAGGTTGAAGAATACAAAAAGATTGATCCAATTACTCAGGTCTTAGATGTTATAAAAGAAAAAGAGTACGCTACCGATGAAGAAATCGATGCGATTGGTAAAAGCATAAAATCTAGAGTTGCTGAATGTGAGAAATTTGCTGAAGATTCAGCTTATCCACCAGTACAGCAGTTGTATGATATGGTATATGAGCAAGAAGATTTTCCATTTGTTGAACATAAATAATTAAGTAGATGGCTATAGTTGTAAATATGCCCCGTTTAAGTGATACCATGGAAGAAGGCACCGTTGCCGCATGGTTGAAAAATGTAGGGGATAAAATTGAAGAGGGAGACATTTTAGCTGAAATCGAAACCGATAAGGCTACGATGGAATTTGAATCTTTCAACGAAGGAACCTTGTTACATATTGGTGTTGCTGAAGGTGATACTGCTCCGGTAGATGTTTTGTTGGCTATTATTGGCGATGAAGGAGAAGATATTTCTGGTTTACTTAACGGGAGTACCACTCCTGCAGAAGTAAAAGAAGATCCAGCTGCTGTTTCAGAAGCCGTTCCAGTTGCAAGTTCAGAAGCTGCTGAAATTCCTGAGGGAGTGGAAGTTATTACCATGCCACGTTTAAGTGATACGATGGAGGAAGGTACTGTTGCCGCTTGGTTGAAGAAAGTTGGAGATACAGTTGAAGAAGGAGATATTTTAGCCGAAATAGAAACGGATAAAGCGACAATGGAATTTGAGTCATTCTACTCAGGCACCTTATTATATATAGGAATACAAGAAGGTGAATCTTCACCAGTAGACGAGGTGTTAGCCGTAATAGGACCTGAGGGTACTGATGTTGATGCAGTTTTAAAAGGAAGCGCTTCAGGTGCATCTAATAGTGCTCCATCTGAAGAAAAGAAAGTAGAAGAAACAAAAGAAGTTAAAACAGATGCAGTTTCAGAAACTGTTACTGCTAATGACGGTAAACGAATTTTTGCTTCTCCATTAGCTAAGAAAATCGCAAAAGATAAAGGTGTAAACCTTGGTGATGTAAAAGGAACTGGTGATCATGGTAGAATTATAAAGAAGGATATTGAAAACTATCAACCTTCCGCTCAAACTACTACTCCGGTAGCAGTTTCTGCGCCCAAAGAAGTTTCGACTAACAATGCTGTTAGTGCAACGCCAATAATAAATCTTCCTGTTGGTCAAGAAGGTAGTGAAGAAGTGAAAAACTCTCAAATGCGTAAGGTTATTGCCAAGCGTCTTTCTGAATCAAAATTCACAGCTCCTCATTACTACTTAAATATTGAGGTTGATATGAGTAATGCTATTGCCTCTCGAAAAAAGATCAACGATTTACCTGAAACAAAGGTTTCTTTCAATGACTTGGTAGTTAAAGCATGTGCAATGGCCTTGATAAAACATCCACAGGTAAATACAACTTGGGGTGATACTGTAATGGTATATCATCAGCATGTTCATATCGGAGTTGCTGTAGCGGTACCTGACGGATTGATGGTGCCTGTATTGAAGTTTGCAGATCAAATGAGTTTGACGCAAATTGGAGGATCTGTAAAAGATTTAGCTGGTAAGGCTAGAAATAAAAAATTAACACCAACTGAAATGGAAGGAAGTACATTTACCGTTTCGAACCTAGGTATGTTTGGTATTGTTGACTTTACCTCAATAATCAATCAGCCGAATTCTGCAATTTTATCAGTTGGAGCGATCGTAGAAAAACCGGTTGTTCGCAATGGAGAAATTGTTGTGGGTAACACTATGAAAGTAACTTTAGCTTGTGATCATAGAACGGTTGATGGTGCAACAGGTGCTCAATTCTTATTGACATTAAGAGCATTCTTAGAAAACCCAGTTACAATGTTAGCTTAATTTATTAAGCTTGAAATTATATCAAAAAGCATCCGTCATTTGGCGGATGCTTTTTTTATCTTTAAAATCTAAAAAGTAGATTATGAAAAAATTCTTAGGCTTGATTTTCGTTTTGACATTAATTTCTTGCTCAGTTCATACAAAAGGTTCAAATGGAAAAAATGGATCGAGTGGAACAAAAGCAGTAGATGAAGATAAGGCGTCAAATGCGTCAGGAGGAGCAAATGAGACAGGCACACGAGAAGGATTAAGTTTGATAAAAGGTGCAGATGATTTACAAGACCTAAAAGAATCTCAAGAGCTTCAAATTAGTAATAAAAGCACTAATTTTTCAGATAGTAAGAAAATTGGTGAAATCGTAAAATTTCTTGCTTCAGATGAATTACAAGGAAGAGATTCAGGTAGTGAAGGCATCGCCAAAGCTGCCGATTTTATAGAAAATATTTTTGAGTCCAATGCTATAAGACCGTATTTCAATAATTATCGAGATACGCTTTCTAATTTTGATGGAGTAGCTTATAATATGGTTGGTGTTATCCCAGGAAATGATGAGGACCTTAAGAATGAATATATCATCTTAGGTGCGCATTACGATCATATCGGAGTTACAAAATCAGAAAGTGACGATACTATTGCGAATGGCGCTAATGACAATGCTTCTGGTACAGCAACAGTTTTAGAACTAGCGCGATATTTTGGTAGTACCAAAACCAATAAACGCAGTATTATTTTCGCATTGTTTAGCGCAGAGGAACAGGGATTGTTAGGTTCTAAGCATTTAGCACAAAAACTTAGAGACCAAAACCTAAACCTATATACCATGTTGAATTTTGAAATGGTAGGGGTACCAATGGTTGGTAAAGATCATCTCATGTATTTAACCGGTTATGAATTATCAAATTTAGCAGAAGTTAGTAATAGTTATTCTGATGTGAAAGTAGCTGGCTTCTTGCCAAAAGCTAAAGAGTTTAATTTATTCAAACGTTCTGATAATTTACCTTTTCATGAGTTATTTAATGTGCCTTCGCAAACCTACAGCACTTTCGATTTTACCAATTTTGAGCATTATCATAAAGTAGGTGATGAAGCTTCATTAATGGATTTTGATCATATGGCGAATGTGGTCAATAAGGTCATCCCAGTAATGGAAGGAATTAGTAATGCCTCAGTTCAAGAAGTTAAATACAATTAAAATGGCAAACGTTATTATTACTGGTTCTAGCAGAGGTATTGGTTTTGAACTTGCACAGCTGTTCGCAAATGAAGGACATCAAGTGTTGGCTTTATCGCGCAATGAAAAACCGATTGCGGAATTAGAGCATCAAAATATCAAAACTTTTCCTTTTGATATTTCAAAAGCCGATGATCTTAAGAAATTACAAGATTATATTAAAGACTGGGAAACGGTTGATATTCTAATAAATAACGCAGGTAAGCTTCTAAATAAACCATTTCTAGAAACTGGCGCTGCAGAATTTGAAGAGGTTTATAAAGTAAACGTTTTTGGAGTTGCTAGTGTTACTCAGTTAGTGCTTCCTAAAATGTCAAAAAATGGACATGTCGTTACGGTAAGTTCTATGGGAGGTGTGCAGGGCAGTATGAAATTCCCAGGTTTGTCGGCATATAGTTCTAGTAAAGCAGCAGTTATTACACTAACAGAACTTTGGGCGGAGGAATTTAAAGAATCAGGCCCTTCATTTAATGTGCTTGCTTTGGGTGCTGTTCAGACTGAAATGCTTGAAGAGGCTTTCCCTGGATATCAAGCACCAACTACTGCATTGGAAATGGCCCAATATATCAAAGAGTTCGCCCTAACTGGCAGTAGGATGTACAACGGAAAACTATTACAGGTTTCTAGCAGTACACCATAGTAGGAGCTACTTTTTAATAAGGTAAACTTTGGTTATCATATCTAGTTTCGGATACTTTTTCAAGAAGGCAGCCTTGTCTTCATACATTAAGTCTAAGTTAGCCATTGTCGTGTCTGCATAACCATTATATAATGAGTCGACAACTTGCATGCTGTTAACTACCTCACCAAAAGTAGGAAAGCCTTTTACGCCGTTATAAAACAAAGTATCTAAACGAGAATTATCTCTAAGATTTATAAATAGATCAGTTGTTCTTGTTTCTTTTCCACCGCGTCCAAAACTCAAGGTGCCTCTTTGATTTCCTTGTAGAACTTTTTCATCAGGAACTTTAATAGAATTCCATCGATTATATTTCGTTGAGTCAGAGCTTCCAAATTGGGCAACAAAACCAGGATTTACTCTGTAGAACATACCATCATCAAAGTACCTGTGCTTAACTAATTGATAAAAACGATCTACTGCTTTTGGTGAAAATCTTCTTGTAACCTTAATGTCAAAACTTCCTTTTGTTGTTTCAAATCTCGTAGTGAATGTTTCTGGGGCTATTTCTTTGGTCCAGCTAGCTTTAAAAATTGCGGGACTGCATCCTATGAATGAAATGATAAAAAGAGCAATGATTATTTTTCTCATAAAAAAAGAGGTTGGTTAATTTAGTTATCCGAAGTTAAGAATTTTAGAATGATGCGATGTGCTTTTAGGTATGTGCAAAAGCATTATTTTTGTGTTCGATGGATGACGTCCTTAAAAAATATTTACCTGAGCGTGCTGTTGCTACTTGTCTTGAGCTAATTCAAAACACAGGCGTTCATTTAAAAATTGTGAATGAGCGGGTAACCAGGCACGGTGATTATAGAAGAATGCCTGACGGTCGTCATCAAATTACGGTCAATGCTACACTTAATCAATATCGGTTTTTAATAACACTAGTTCATGAGATTGCTCATTTAGTTGCTTTTGAAAAATACGGTAGAAGAATCAAGCCGCATGGATTAGAATGGAAACATACCTTTCAACATTTGATGTTACCTTTTATTCGACCTGAAATCTTTCCGTCGAAACTTTTGCCGCTTTTGGCGAAACATTTTCGAAACCCAAAGGCAAGTAGTAGTACAGATGCAAAACTATCGATAGCTTTGAAGCAGTTCGACACACAACAATCAGATAATTCTTACGTTTTCGAATTACCGATTGGTACTGTTTTTCGCATTCATAATGGTAAGATGTACCAGAAAGGAAAGAAACGCGTAAAACGATACGAATGTATTGAGTTAGATTCAGGAAGAATGTTCTTGTTTCAGCCTAATGCGGAAGTAGAAATAATAAAAGAATAGATAATGAATAAGAATTATTATGCAGTTTTGATGGCCGGTGGAGTCGGATCAAGATTTTGGCCAATAAGCACCTCCGAAAACCCGAAACAGTTTCATGATATGTTGGGAACGGGTGATACTCTAATTCAAAAAACATTTAAGCGTTTAAATAAGTTTGTGCCAACTGAGAACATTCTCATTCTAACTAATGAACGATATAATGATTTGGTTTTAGAACAATTGCCTTTAGTAAAGCAAGAGCAAGTAGTGCTAGAACCTGCAATGCGAAATACAGCACCTTGTATATTGTATGCAGCAATGAAGATTCAAAAAATGAATCCTGATGGGGTGATGATTGTGGCTCCAAGTGATCATTGGATTGAAGATGAAGCTGCCTTCGCTAAAGATGTCACAACTTGTTTTGAAAAATGTGAAAAGGAAGAAGTGCTTTGTACCTTAGGTATAAAACCTTCTTTTCCGAATACAGGTTTTGGATATATTGAATATCAAAAAGATAGCGGAGCAGGATTAAAGAAAGTTGATCAATTTCGCGAGAAACCAGATTATGAAACTGCAAAAGAGTTTTTAGCACAGGGTAATTTTCTATGGAACGCCGGTATATTTATGTGGAGCGTAAAAACCATTGTAAACGCTTTTAGAAATTATCAAAAAGAACAGTTTGATTTATTTGAGTCGGGCATGTCATGCTATAATACAAATGAAGAAGCTGCATTTATTAAAGAAAATTATCCGAAGGCGGAGAATATCTCTATTGATTATGCCATTTTAGAAAATTCAAAATCCATTTTTGTGCTTCCTGCCACTTTCGACTGGAATGATTTAGGAACTTGGGGCTCGCTTTATGATAAGATGAATGACGGCACAACAGAAAATGCTGTGGTCGGTGCTCAGGTTCTTGCACAAGATGCTTCAGGCAATATGATTCGATCACCAAAAGGTAAAGTTGTAGTGGTAGACGGATTAAATGATTATATTATAGTAGATAAAGAAGAGGTGCTTCTTATTTATCCTAAATCCAAAGAACAAGACATTAAACAAGTCTTGAATAAAGTAAAAGATACTTTCGGAGACGAATACGCATAAAATGAGTGAAGATTTAAACCAAGACGAGCTAGACCATTTAGAAGAACCTGTTGAAAGTAAAAAGGAGGTTCAGAAGGATTTTCAAGGACTATTAGGAAGTACTAAAAAGTTTCTTAAAGAGCTTTTAGATATTCGAACGAATACAGATCAAGAGGCAACTAAAGAAGCAATTATTGCCGATATTCCAATGAAAGGTCATACTTCTTGGATTTTGATATGCTCTATATTTATTGCATCGGTTGGTTTAAATGCTAACTCTACTGCTGTGGTTATTGGAGCGATGTTAATCTCTCCGCTTATGGGTCCTATTTTAGGTATGGGAATGTCTTTGGCTATCAATGATATTGATACTTTAAGGAGGTCACTTAAGAATTTAGCCGTAATGGTTGTATTAAGTGTTTTAACAGCGTATTTATTTTTTGCAATATTTCCTTTAAAAACGGAATCTTCTGAGTTGCTTGCTAGGGTTAAACCTGACATTCGTGATGTTCTAATTGCCTTTTTTGGTGGCTTAGCATTGGTAATTGCACGTGCAAAAAAAGGAACTATAGCTAGTGTAATATTCGGGGTGGCAATTGCTACGGCCTTGATGCCTCCGTTATGTACCGTTGGATATGGATTAGCTATTGGTAATATGGAATATGCAGGAGGTGCGCTCTTGCTTTTTGGTATCAATACCATATTTATTGCTCTTGCAACTTTTTTAGTATTGAAAATATTGCGTTTCCCAATGGTGAGATACGCAAATTCTCAAAGACGTAGATTAATAGCAAGGTTGGTTTCTATAACAGCATTGACTGTTATGATTCCTGCTGGATATATTTTCTGGGGAGTATATGAAGAGTTTAAGTTTGCTCGGTATTCTGATGAATTTATTCAGGCTAATGTGATTCCATATAAATTCACAAAAGATGGTCGTTTTTTAAAAGACTTGTCTGAATTAAAATATAATAGAGATGAAGCTTCTAGCATTGAGCTAATTTTTATGGGTAATGAAGGTGTACCAGAGGGTGTAATAGCTACTTGGAAGTCTAATATGGAAGCATATGATGATTTAAAAGGAACAGAATTAAAAATAATTCAAGGAGCGCAAAGCGAACAAGGCAATCAGATTGAGATGATGGAAGAACTCTATAAATCTCAAAAAAATGAATTATTGAGTAAAGATGAGAAAATTCGCCGGTTAGAATCTCAATTACTACGTTTGAATAAATTGAACGCCAAGCAAATACCTTTTCAAGATATTAGTAAAGAAGCTCAGGCTAATTACGAAAACCTAGAATATTTAGCCTTTTCAAACGCTATACGAACAGATTTCAAAAAATTAGATACGGTTTCCGTTTTTGAAGCAAAATGGAAACGTGATGCCAAACGCATTGAAATTTTAAAAGAGTCTAAAAAATTACACAGTTGGTTGAAAATAAGATTGAAGGATAGTACTATAATTTTGTCTGAAATTATTCAAGATTAATTTCGCTCTTCAATATACATCTGACGTACTTTTTTAAATAATTCAGAAGAGTAAACAAAATCAGTTACCGCTTCATTATCAGTTTTAAAGATTTCGTTTTTCGTGCCTTCCCATTCTTTAAGACCGTCTTTTAGGAAAAGAATTTTTTCTCCTATTTGCATAACCGAATTCATGTCATGTGTGTTAATCACCGTAGTGATCTCATATTCTTCTGTAATTTCTTTAATCAGGTTGTCAATAACAATTGCAGTCCTTGGATCTAAACCTGAATTTGGTTCATCACAAAATAAATACTGTGGGTTCATAACAATAGCTCTCGCTATGGCTACCCTTTTTTGCATACCTCCAGAAATTTCGGAAGGAAATTTATGATGCGCATCCACTAAATTCACACGTTTTAAAACTGCATCAACCCGATCTTTCATTTCAGATTTCGACTGATTTGTGAACATTTCTAAAGGAAACATAACATTCCCTTCAACGGTCAAGCCATCAAAAAGAGCACTTCCTTGAAAGACCATCCCCATTTCCTGACGTAAGTCTCTTTGTTCTGATGAGCTTAGTTCCGCATATTGTTTTCCGTCGTAACAAATTTTACCTTCTGTAGGTGAAAATAAGCCTAGCAGGCATTTTAAAAACACAGTTTTTCCTGATCCACTTTGTCCAATAATCAAATTGGTTTTTCCAGTTTCGAAAGTGGTGGTGATTCCCTTTAATATATGAGCATCTCCAAAAGATTTGTGTATGTCGTCTACTTCTATCATCAGGTTAACAAAAGTTGAGTTAAAATATAGTTAGTAATAATAATAACAACACTCGTCCAAACGAATGAGGTCGTACTAGCTTTGCCAACTTCTAAGGCGCCACCTTTCATATAGAATCCATGATAAGACGGAATGGTAGCTAATAGAAATGCAAAAACAAAAGTCTTAATAAATGAGTAGGTAATATGAAAAGGAATAAAATCCATAGTGACCCCTTCAACAAAATCAGCGCTGGTAATAAATCCACCAAATACTCCTGCAAACCATCCTCCGAAAATACCAATATACATAGAGACAGCTATGATAAAAGGATATAATAACATCGCAATGATTTTAGGAAAAACTAAGTAATTAAGAGCGTTTACCCCCATTACTTCTAAGGCGTCAATTTGCTCGGTTACCCTCATAGTACCTATGCTAGAGGTTATAAATGAGCCTACTTTTCCAGCCATAATTACAGAGCAAAAAGTCGGCGCAAATTCTAAAATTATTGATTGACGTGTGGCAAAACCTATTAAGTTTTTCGGAATTAAGTCACTAGTTAAATTCATTGCTGTTTGAATCGAAACTACAGCGCCAATGAAAAAGGAAATAAAAATAAGAATACCAAGTGATCCAAAGATAAGTTCATCTATTTCCTTGAGAATCAAATTTTTCATGATTCTCCATTTGGTCGGCTTTTTAAATACCTCTCGCACCATAATTGCGTAACCACCAATATCAAAAAGGTACTTCATGTAAGAAAATTAAACTTCGAGATGTAAAAATAACAATAATGGAATTGATTTAACATCGATTTAATCTTTAAAGAGGTATTTTATTTACTTTTACGAATTCAATAAATGTATTATGCAGAATAAGAAATCGTTGCTTTTAGTCGTGCTTTTTTTAATTGCTTTCGGAGCAGTTAGTTCTTACGGTCAAAAGAAATCAAAAAATGATAATGTCGATGAGCTAAGAACTTCTCCAAAGTTGGTTGTTGGAATAGTTGTAGACCAAATGCGCTATGATTACCTCACTCGTTTTTGGAATCATTTTGATGAAGGGGGATTCAAACGATTAGTAAACGATGGTTTCAATTGTAAAAACAATCATTTCAATTACGCTCCTACCAGTACTGGTCCTGGGCATACATCGGTTTATACAGGTTCAGCTCCTGCGACGCATGGTGTTATAGGTAATAATTGGTACGACAAAGTAGCCGATGAAGAAGTGTATTGCGCTTCAGATGATAGTTATGCTTCGGTGGGCACCACTTCTGATGCGGGTAAAATGTCACCGCATCGCATGAACGTTACCACAATTACTGATGAACTTCGTTTACATACACAAATGAGAGGTAAGACGATTGCTGTAGCTTTTAAAGATAGAGGGGCTGTATTACCTGGCGGTCACACCGCAAATGCTGCTTATTGGTTTCATGGGTCAGATGAGGGTAACTGGATTACAAGTACGTATTATATGAATGAGTTGCCAAAATGGGTAAACAGTTTTAATAGCTCTGATATAGTTGAACAGTATAAAAAACCTTGGACAACTGCCAAACCGATCAATACCTATGTGGAAAGTGGAAGAGACAATAATACTTACGAAGGTTTGCTTGATGGTGAAGCAACACCAATGTTTCCACATGATCTTCCTAAATTATGGGAAGGTAATGGCAAGTACAATATTCTTAAAGTTACTCCATACGGAAATAGCATCACCACCGATTTTGCAATTGCAGCTATTGAAGGAGAGGATTTAGGAAAAGATCAGAATAGTGATTTTCTAGCAGTAAGTTTTTCAAGTACTGATTATGTAGGTCATTTTTACGGTGTTAATTCAAAAGAAATTCAAGACACTTATATTCGGTTAGATGCAGATTTGCAAAGACTTTTTAAAACTTTAGATAAGAAAGTTGGTGAAGGCGAGTATACGGTGTTCCTCACAGCAGATCATGGAGCAGTTAATGTGCCAGCTTATTTGAAAGATCAGAAGATACCTGCTGGTTATATTGAGTTCGATGATATGAAATCAGAGTTTGAAGAATTTTTAAAATATAAATTTGGAACAACTGATATTGTTAAAAATTTCTCAAACTATCAGTATTTCTTAGATCATAAGGTGATTAAAAATCTGGATATTGAAGTGGCTGATGCCCAACAGATCATCGCAAAAGAATTACTTAATTACGAAGGTGTTGATCAGGTGTACACAGGGCAACAGATGTGGCAAAACAATTATACATCAGGTATTCCTTATATTTTACAGAATGGATATAATCAAAAACGTTCAGGAGATGTTTTACTGGTATTAAAACCTGGTGTAATAAGTTACTCTAGAACAGGTTCTACTCATGGTTCACCACAAATATATGATACTCATGTGCCATTATTGTTCTACGGAAAAGGAGTTAAAAAAGGAAGTACGAATCAAAGAACCGAAATTCCGGATATAGCACCAACCTTGGCTTCAATGTTAGGAATAGCTTTTCCAAATGGAACAACTGGAAAACCGATTATTGAGGTTTTGGAATAGTATAAATAATGAGCGATAAGCCGATTGGGATTTTTGATTCAGGAGTTGGGGGAACTTCCATTTGGAAGGAAATTCAAAAATTAATGCCTTATGAGAACACGATCTATTTGGCGGATAGTGCAAATGCACCCTATGGAGCGAAATCACAAGAAGATATATTAGCGCTAAGTATAAAAAACACAGAGCTTTTATTAGACAAAGGATGCAAATTGATTGTAGTTGCTTGCAATACTGCCACGACCAATGCCATATCGCATTTAAGACAGCATTATGATGTTCCTTTCATAGGTATTGAACCTGCAATTAAGCCAGCTGCTTTAAAATCAAAATCAAGAAAAGTTGGTGTATTGGCAACAAAAGGAACCTTAGCAAGTAGCCTTTTTCATAGCACCTCAGAAAATCATGCTGCCGGCATTGAAATTTTAGAACAAGAAGGATCGGGTCTTGTCCCTTTAATAGAAGAAGGGGAAATTCAAACAGATGCTACTAAAAAATTACTTCAAAGGTATCTCAACCCTATGCTTGCTGAAGGTATAGATTACTTAGTGTTGGGCTGTACACATTACCCATATTTAATTCCAGTTTTACAAGAAATACTTCCCGAAAACGTAAAAATTATCGATTCAGGTGAAGCGGTTGCAAGGCAAACCAAAACTATTTTAGAAAAGCGAGATTTAGCAATTTCTACAAGTACAAATTGTGAGCATCAGTTTTTTACAAATTCAAATGTGGAATTGCTAGAACAATTTTTGAATGACGTTGATGCAAATTTAAATGTTAAGTATTTAGATTTTTAATTCCGTCATCTATTTTCTAACATAAGTCAAATAGGTGAAATCATAGATGTGTTTGTCGTCTTTTGGGTGATACTCTTCATCAATAAGTTCCCAATCATGTAAATCTATTTCCGGAAAAAATGTATCTGCCTCAAACGCTCTATGAACTCGGGTAAGCTCTATTTTGTTAGCGAACTTTTCACCTTGGCGATATATTTCTCCTCCACCAATGATGAATGAGATGTCATCATTTTCGATCAGCTTTAAGGCAGCTTCAATTGAATGAACTATAATACAATTGTCAAAAGCGACGGTGTATTCTTTATCGCGAGTAATGATAATATGCACGCGGTTAGGTAAAGGTTTCGGAAAACTTTCGAAAGTTTTTCGGCCCATAATTATTTTATGGCCAGTAGTTAACTTTTTGAAACGTTTGAAATCATCTGGCAAATGCCATAACAAATCATTGTCTTTGCCTAAGGCGTTATTTTTAGATGCTGCAGCTATAAGAACTATACTCTTCACAGTACTATAGGGGTTTTTGGTTTGTGTTTATTTAAAAAAACAGACCATTTTATTGACTCTGGTAAAGTCAGATCTATTTTTTCGAAGGTACTACATTTTAATCCGTTTATTTATTTACCATTATTGAAAAAATTGATAGCAGATTAAGAACTCTATTTTTTCATTGGCTAACTTTACTGGTATCAATTAAACAATTCACAGATATCGTTTCGTATGGAGAAAATAAGAAAGGAATTCCCAGTTTTAAAACGTTCTATTTATGTTAATACACCGGTTTTCGGTCCTATATACGATAGTCTGTTAGATTGGAGACAAGAACATGATCTTGATTTTTTATTAAGGGGAAGCGAAATGCGAGCCAAAAGTTTAGAGATTATTTCTGAAACAAGAACAACAGTTGCAAAGTTTTTTGGATGTAAAAGAGAAAACGTAGCTCTTTTAAATAATTTTTCTTCAGGATTAAATATGCTTTTAGAAGGATTGGATAAAAGTCAAAAAGTGCTTTTGCTTGAAAACGATTATCCTTCAGTAGCGTGGCCTTTTGATAGCAGGGGTTTCGAAATAATTCATACTAAAATTGATGAAAATTTAGAAGACAATATTCGTAAAAGCATCCAACGAGAAAATATATCAATTTTGGCTTTAAGTGTTGTGCAATGGCAAAGTGGGATAAAAATTGATTTAAATTTCCTAAAGGATTTAAAAATAGAATTCCCTGATTTATTAATTATAGGAGACGGCACACAGTTTTTAGGGACAACAAATTTTGATTTTGAAACATCTGCTTTTGATGTGATTGGGGCTAGCGCATATAAATGGCTGTTGTCAGGATACGGAAACGGATTTATGTTATTTAAAGATGTTGTTGAAAATAAATGTGAATTACGTACTACAGGCTTCAATGCAGCAAATGCAATACCAGAAAAGAAAGATAGCATTCGGTTTGCTCGACGGTTTGAGCCAGGTCATTTATCATGTCTCAATTTTGGAAGTTTAAAGTTTTCTTTAGGCTTTTTAGAAGGCATTGGTAAAGATAAAATTGAAGCTCAGAACCAAAAACTGTCACAATTAGCAAAGGCTGAATTCACAAAACTAGGTCTGTTAGAAATGGCTGTTATTAATAGGAAAGATCACAGTACGATTTTCAACATCAAAGGTGATAACGTATTATATCAGCATTTAGTTGAAAATGATATTACATGTGCGCAAAGAGGTGACGGAATTCGGTTTGGCTTTCATTTTTATAATACAAAAAAAGAACTGCAAGCAATTGTAAGAATCTTAAAAGAAAGAGAATAGTATTTACTTACTTAAGAATTTAAGCAACTGTTTTTAGCAAATAGGTGTTAAATGTTACCAAAATATTACGAAAATGATAAAAGTGATCTTAGGCGTTGTTAATGAGAGAGTTAATGCTGTAGCTTTGTAGTGAATTTAACTATGTATTGGTAATAAATTAAAAATTAATCTCATGGCAATAGCAAAACAGTATTTAAAAACAAAACCAGTTTGTAAAGTAACGTTTACAGTACCAGCTGAAGAAGCTAAAAAAGTTGCAGTTGTAGGCGATTTCAACAATTGGAAAGCTAATAAAGCAAGTGCATTGAAAAAATTAAAAAACGGAAACTTTAAAGGGACTTTAGAGCTTCCTAAAGAATCAACTTTTGAGTTTAAGTATATCGTTGATGGTAATTACATTAATGACGACAGCGCTGATCGTTACCAATGGAACGAATATGCAGGATCTGAGAATGCAGTTTTAGAATTGTAGTTTTATCTAAAAAAAAAGCCAGGATGTTTATACATCCTGGCTTTTTTTGTTTTCAATACTTTTGGTGACTTCAGTATTAGTCAAGTAGTGATATTTATTTTTCTACAGTTACTCCTTTCCAAAAAGCCACTCTGCCTTTGATGCCTTTAGCTAGTTCACTCACTTCAGGGTAAAACCAAGCTGCATCGGTATTTTCTTTGCCGTCAACTACAAGTGTATAATAGGAAGCTTGTCCTTTCCATGGACATGATGTGTGAGTTTCAGTACTTTTGAAATATTCACTTTTAATACTATCTGCAGGAAAATAATGATTGTTTTCCACTACTAAGGTGTCATCACTTTCTGCTATCACGGTATTGTTCCAAATTGCTTTCATAAATATATTTTTTGTTTTAGTTTCCGTGAATTCGGAAATCTCGGTTACACTTTTTTAAATACGTAATTCTTGTATTGCTTTTTTGAATCGGTGAATTGGGTTTCAATTTGTAGGCCTGATTTTTCGGCAAGCCATTCTACGGTTCTATCATCATATTTCTGAGAGATTTCGGTATGAATAGTTTCCCACGGAGCGAAATCAGTTTTTAGGTCTAGTTTTTCTACGGTAACGGCTTGTTGCTCTTTCGATACCAAATAGCTTTTGGCGGTGCCTGTTTCTGGGTCATATACTTCCCAATGTAAAAACTTATCCAAATCGAAGTTTCCGCCTAATTCAGAATTAATTCTTGCTAGAATATTTTTATTGAAAGCTGCTGTAATTCCTGTTTGGTCATTATAAGCATCCAATATAGTTTGCGGATTTTTCTTTTGGTCAAATCCTACAAAAAACAAATCACCTTCCCGCATTAGCTTTTGAACTTGCGTTAAAAATTCAATAGCCTGTAGGTGTAAAAGATTTCCAATATTAGACCCTAGAAAAAGTATAATTTTTTTTGTATCAGTTAGAGCTGCAATCTTTTCTAAAGCTTCAAAGTAAGTGCCTTGTTGAGGTTCAACTTGTACTTCTGGTATTTCCTTTTCAAGGGAATTCGATAACTGGTCTAAAACATTCTGACTGATATCGATAGGAAGATAATTGAAATCAACTTTATTGTCAATCAGATTTTGTAACAGAATTTTGGTTTTTATTCCGTCGCCAGCTCCAAGTTCAATGAGATTAAAGCTTGATGATTCCTTTGAAAAAAGTTGAGTTATTTTCTCTGTTTGCGTTGAAAATATATCAAACTCTGCATTCGTAAGATAGTATTCAGGCATATTCATGATATCCTGAAAAAGCTTGTCTCCCTTAGCATCGTAAAAGTATTTTGAGGAAAGATGTTTAGGGTAATCGGTCAGTCCTGTATGTACTTCTTCTTCAAATTGAGTTTCAAAAAGGGTTTCTGTTTGTTCTTGCATAAGAAGTATGTCGTTCTTTGGAGTAAAACTATACGTTAGAAATTGAAATTATTTAACTAGGCGCAAACCTGTAAATTGCCATCTTAAATTAGTTTGAAAAAAATTGCGATATGTGGGCCGTGTATGTTTTACAGGAGTAGCAACAGAGCCGCCTCGAAGTACTTTTTGATTGACCATAAACTTCCCATTATATTCTCCTAAAGCGCCATCCGCTTTTTTATAGTTGGGGTAGGGTAGGTAGGCACTTTCGCTCCATTCCCATCGTTTTCCCCAAGGGAAGTATTGTTGTGTAGCTTCCCATTCAAATTCGGTAGGTAGTCTACAACTTTTCCATTGTGCAAAAGCAAAAGCTTCGAAATAAGAAATATGAGTTACAGGAGCATTAATATCTACTTTTAGTAATCCCTTTAGGGAATAATAATGCCACTCTCCATCAATTTTATGCCAGTATAAGGGAGCTTCGATATTGTTGGTTAAAACCCAATCCCATCCTTCGGCATGCCAGAGATCGAATTTTTTGTATCCACCTGAGGAAATAAAATCAATATATTCTTGATTGGTAACTAGCTTATTTGAAATTTCAAAGGAATGTAAATAGACTTTGTGTCTTCCCAATTCATTGTCATAGCAGAAATCTTCGGAATTGTGGCCGATTTCGTAAACACCTTCTTCTAAGGAAACCCATTCCTGTTGATGCTTTTCTATCGGATGTTCTTTAAAATCATTAGAATAAATGGGCAGCAAGGGGTTGTTGCCTAAAATATACTTGATATCAGTCAGTAATAGTTCTTGATGCTGCTTTTCATGATGGATGCCGATTTCTAACAAATCAAGAAGCTCTTGATTTTGATTTTCAGAAAACAAATCTTGCATTGCTTTCGTCACATAATGACGGTAGTCATAAACCTTCTGAACAGATGGTCTAGAAAGGTTACCGCGATCAGCACGCACAACACGCTTACCAATAGTTTCATAATAGCTATTAAAAACAAAGGAAAAGTCTTCATTGAAAACTTGATAGCCTTTTGCATGAGGTTTGAGAATAAATTCCTCAAAGAACCATGTTGTATGACCTAAATGCCATTTCGGCGGAGAAACATCAATAATAGGTTGCACTACATAATCTTCAATCTCTAAAGGTGTGCAAAGATGTTCGGTGTGTTTTCGAGTTTCTAAAAAGAAATCGAGTATGGAATCGGTGAGAATCATAGCAACTGATTTATACTATAAAGATAATGATTCTGAAAAAGAAGTAGTTGATGCTTTTAATACTATGATTGTTTTTAAACAGCAACTTTCCCTTTAATATGAGGATGCGGATCATAGTCAACTAATGAAAAATCTTCGAATTTAAAGTCGAAAATATCTTTCACGTCAGGATTGATGATCATTTTTGGTAATGGTCTGCATTCACGACTCAATTGCAATTCAACCTGTTCCATATGGTTATTGTAAATATGAGCGTCGCCAAAAGTATGAATGAATTCTCCTGCTTCATAACCGCAAACTTGCGCTATCATCATTGTAAATAAGGCATAAGATGCGATATTAAAAGGAACTCCCAAGAAAATATCTGCACTACGCTGATACAACTGACAAGATAGCTTTCCATTAGCTACATAAAATTGGAAGAAAGCATGGCATGGTGGAAGTGCTACTTTGCCATTTGAAATATTTTCAGCGAAAGATTTTGAAGTGTCGGGCAGAACGCTCGGGTTCCATGCAGATACCATAATGCGTCTGCTATTCGGATTGTTTTTCAAAGCATGAATAACATCTTTGATTTGATCAATTTCATCATCATTCCAGTTCCGCCATTGATGTCCGTAAACAGGACCTAAATCTCCATTATCATCGGCCCAATCATTCCAAATACGGACTCCGTTTTCTTGAAGGTATTTTACATTGGTATCTCCTTTGAGAAACCACAATAGTTCATAAACAATTGACTTCAAATGCAACTTCTTAGTTGTTACCATAGGGAACCCTTCACTTAAATCAAAGCGCATTTGGTGTCCGAAAACACTAACCGTTCCTGTTCCGGTGCGATCACCTTTTTGGTTTCCGGTTTCTAGAACATGTTTAAGAAGATCGTGGTATTGTTTCATAGTTAGTAAAGGTAATTGGTAAATGATAAAATGGCAAAAGTCTAGTACTTCGAGTTATTATATTTTATTAACGATTGAATGCTCCTTAGACTACTTTTTTGATAAAGACTCTCAAAATCATTTTGACAATGCTTATCTAAATGCCTCGGATTTGGAACAAGATTAGGTATCAACTAAGTAGTTAATCGAAAAACGAAATAGTACTGAAATAAACTTCGAATTATCATGTTAGTCTTAGTAGGACGGTCCCAAACTCATGGCATAAAATTGTAACCTACTATGAAAATATTTTCTTCGAATTACAAAGTACTTTTTTTGTTAACCTTTATTATTCTTCAAAGTTGTAAAAAAGAACGCTTGGATGAAATAGGTTCAAACGATCCGGATAATGAAGTTATAGCTAATGCCTCCTTTGGCTCGGTATTCTTTGCGCTGACGCATGTGCGTCAGCCTGAAGATGAAGGTTTTAGATTAGTAAGCGGAAAAGATGCTTTAATTAAAGTAAATATGTCTGCTGATACTGGAGAAGATGCACCGATAGTAAAAGTGGTTTTAACTCTTGGTAGTGCAATAGAAACTATTGACTTAAGCGGACCGGCTACACTTTCAGACCCTATAGATCTTCGACCGGGTTTTATCGAGCATAAATTTGAAAATAGTTTTACAGCTATGATACCTAAAGAATTCATGCAGCCTGGCCTCAAAGTTTCGATTGAAGCAGGTGATGAAATTGTCAATTTTGATAATTTGAAGATAGGAGCTCCTAATAAAATAATTATGAATATGTTCGACGTCAATTTCTTTCAATCCTCCCCTGGAGACTATCCGACGGGTTGGAAAGAAGAATTGGAAACTAAACTACCTGTTTCAGAAATTGAATTGCGAAGGTTGCCTAATATAATTTTTTCAGAGTTGACAATTCCGCCTAGAGCAGATGCGAAAGCAACAGCCGCTCGTGTAAGTTCAAAGGAAGAGTATGAGACAATTACAGGGGCTAAATTCGATGGCGAACAAGGAGCAGCTGCTCAATGGAATGGAGCTCTTAAAGCGGCAGCTGGGACAAAGGGGCGTTATGCATTGTTTTACGTAAATATTTATGGAGTGCCTGCAGGAGGCCAAGCTGGTGGCTATGGCGGTGTTGGTAATGGTACAGGCTTGGGTATTTTACATCATGAGCTAGGTCATGCTTTGTCACTACCACATTGGGGAGACAATGGCGATTATCCATATAAGGGAGATATGTTTGGTACATCCGCACCGGATAATTATAAAAAGACTCATGTGGGACCTGTGTGGGCATTTGATGTTGTGAAAAATACTTTTATTCCACCAACGGTTCAAGAAAATGCTGTTGGCGGAGAATTAGGTTCTTATAAAAGTGACCCTATGCAAGGCGGTGGAACTGGAGATCAAGAAGAGGGGTTTTTAATACGTCACTTTTCAGACTATTCCATAAACAAAGTTCAAAGTTATTTAGAGGATCATATTGTTATTAAAACTGGGAGCGATAGTTACAATAGTTGGGATGCTATGACAAATAGTTATTCCAAAACGATGACTAACAATGGCGTTGAATTTGCAGTTGAAAATGATATTGAAGTAATTAGTGTTATGGCAGGAGTAAGTGCGGTTACGCCTCAAGCTACTATTTTGTATCCTCCTGTTGGCCCTTATAAAAGTGGTATTATAGAACTTTTTGATCCAACAAATGAAACAGATCGTGCAAACGCCGCATCTAAATATTGTCCTAATGGAGGTTGTGATGTGAGTTTGCGTATTGTGCAAGGTGGAGAGACAAAATTATTGATGTTACCTATTGACATGGATACTACGTTAGAGCCTTTAGATTCAAAAAGTTTGAAGACTAGGGCAGTTAATTTGCGAGCAAGTGATGGGGCTGTAACTATGATTGAATTACTACTTACCCCTGATGTTGAAATTAATGGAATGTCAGAGAATGCTGAGGTTCTTCGCAGTTGGAGTAATTAATAGGAAGTCATATTACCCTAATATCATACCAGCAATAGTGGCGGAAAGCAGCGAAGCTAAAGAGCCGCCAAGTACAGCTTTCATTCCAAATTTTGATAAGGTTTTTCGTTGCCCAGGTGCAAGTGATCCGATACCACCAATTTGAATTCCAATTGATGCGAAGTTTGCAAATCCGCAGAGCATATAAGTTGCCATGATGATAGATTTGTTGAACTTAAAATGTGGGTTAGAAGCCATATCTTTTAGCTCTGCTAATTGAATATAGCCAATAAATTCACTTGCAGCCAATTTTATCCCGAGTAGCTGCCCCATTAGCATAACATCTTCTTTAGCAATTCCTATTAACCACATTAGTGGAGCAAATACAGTTCCTAAAATAGCTTCAAGAGAAAATTTATCATAAGCTGTGTTGTCTGCAATCCAAGTGTTTAGAGATGTCCAATCACCAAGCCCTTCTAATATTCCATTTATCATTGCAATAAAAGCCACAAATACTAAAAGCATAGCGCCGACATTTACTGCTAATTTTAATCCCTCA
>CALLIG010000389.1 GCA_938009735.1 uncultured Flavobacteriaceae bacterium | reverse complement strand
AGAAGCGAATTTATATTTGTTGGCGATGAACCATACATGCTAGAAATGAATACTACACCAGGGCTTACCGAACAAAGTATTCTACCAGAACAGGCGGGTGTTGCTGGCATATCACTACCACAACTGTTCGAGAATGCTATCGTAGAGGCATTAGACAAAAAAGGCTAACTTGTTAATTATTAATTCAGTTACAAAATGAGACGTGCTATTTTTCCTGGGTCATTCGACCCCTTGACTTTAGGTCATCAAGACATTATTACAAGAGGTATCACTCTTTTTGATGAACTCATTATTGCCATCGGAATTAATGCCGATAAAAAATATATGTTTTCATTAGAAGAAAGAACACGTTTTATAACCGAAGCTTTCAAAGATGAACCCAAAATAAAAGTCTTAACCTATAAAGGGCTGACTGTTGATTTTTGTCAAAAAGTAAATGCAGATTTTATTTTAAGAGGTTTACGTAACCCTGGTGATTTTGAATTTGAAAAAGCTATTGCGCATACTAACCGTAAACTTTCAGAAATTGAAACGGTTTTTCTTTTAACTTCTTCGGGCAAATCTTATATAAGTTCTTCTATAGTTAGAGATGTTATTAGAAACGGCGGAGATTATACAGGTTTAGTTCCTAGTACTGTAGTAATAAAATAGTATTTTTTTGTCTTTTTTCTACATATTTGTAGGAATTTAGAAGGAAAACCTCCATTCTACAACTATGTTTTCCTCAATAAGATACGAAGACACCACTACAATTAGCAAGTTCACAACAATTTTTAACAACTAAAGTTTTTTCTACTTAATATTGTAGGAAAGAACTCATATATGTTGAAGGGGAGTCAAATTTCTACAAATAACTATCTCATAAAACAGTTGCCAAAAGCAACGGCTTTTATTAACAAATCAATGAAAGTTGATTATGTGTCAGATAAGTGGATCGTGGACTTTGATTTTACGCATAGCGAAGTTTTAGGTAAATCGATTAATAGTCTTTTTAAAAATATTAATAAATCTTGGCGAAAAATAGTACAAGGCTTACTCACAGATTGCTCATCAAAAAAAACGGTTGCTTTGTACATAAATTCTGAAGGGCATAAAAAATGGTTTGAAATTCAAAACACTCCTTGGTATGACGATCAAGAAAATGTTATTGGCACTATTCTCCAATCAGAAGATGTTACTAAAACACTTTTAAACGAAGGTAAGCTTGAAAAGTTAGAGATCTTATCAGAACAAATGGCTGATCTCACTAAAATTGGCTTATGGGATTACAATCTAGAACGTAATGAAATGCATTGGTCAGAAAAAACAAAAGCAATTTATGAAGTTTCAGAAGACTATGAACCGAACTTCAATGACGCCACTAAATTCTTCAAAAATGGATTTAGCAGAAACACCTATTCAATGACCATAAACAAGGCCATAACTAATGAGGTTTCTTTTCGAGAAAAATTGCAGCTAGTTACCGCTAAAAATAAAGAAATATGGGTTATTATATCTGGAAAACCCCTATATAATAAGGATAAATTCATAGGTCTTGCTGGTACTATTCAAGATATTAATGAGACAAATTTAGCTGAAACTAAGCGAAGAGAGAACGAGCATCTTTTACGTACACTTATTGACAATTTGCCTCTTAATGTGTTCATTAAAGATTTAGAATCAAGAAAAATATTAGTTAATAAGGCGGAAGCGGAATATTGCGGATCTACAAATGCTGATGAAATTCTAGGGAAAGATGACTTTGACACTTATGATAAGGAAACTTCGGAAAAATCTAGAAAAAATGATTTAATGGTAATGCGTGAATTAAAACCAATTTTGGCAAAAGAAATGAAACTTACCAAAATAGATGGAACTTCAACTACTTTTTTAACTTCAAAAATTCCGTTAATAGATACTGATGGCCATGCCTATGGCTTAATAGGAATCAGCTTAGACATTTCTGATTTAAAACGAAAAGAAATAGAACTAAGAAAATTAATCAAGGTGACTGCCTCTCAAAACGAAAAACTTGTAAACTTTGCACATATAGTATCTCACAATCTTAGATCGCACGGCGCAAACTTTGCAATGCTATTGAATTTTTTGAAAACTGAAGAATCCGAATCAGAAAAGAATCGAATTACAAATATGCTCTTTGACTCATCAAATAATTTAATGGAAACTCTTGAAAACCTAAATGATGTAGTTGATATCAATACCAAAAGGGGGTTAAAGAAAAAAAATGTCAATCTAAAAAGTAAAATATCGGCAATTCAACAAATCTTGTCCGCAGATTTATCAACTAATAACGCAAAGATTATAAACAAAGTACCAGACAATCTCAGCGTAAAAGTTATTCCTGCTTATTTAGATAGTATTATTAGCAATTTTCTTGTTAACGCAATCAAGTACAGATCACCTGATAGAGATCCAATAATAGAACTTGAATCATCTAAAGAAGGTAATTACACTATTCTTAGCATTAAGGACAATGGATTAGGCATCGACTTAAACAAGTATGGCAAGAAGCTTTTCGGAATGTACAAAACATTTCATGATCACCGTGGAGCAAGAGGAATAGGACTTTATATTACAAAAAATCAAATAGAAGCCATGAAAGGTAAAGTCTCTGTCATCAGTAAAGTTGGCATTGGTACAACATTTAAAGTTTATTTCAATGAAAAAATTTAATTCTATCTGTATAATCGATGATGACCCCATCACGGTATTCGGTATGCGAAAACTTCTAGATTCAATTATCATCTGTAATACCCTAAATACTTTTGTAAACGGGAAGTTAGCTATTGATTGCATCAAAAAAACAATAGAAGATAATCAAGAAATTCCTGAAGTTATTTTTTTAGATATCAATATGCCTATTATGGATGGATGGCAATTTTTAGAAGAATTCATTTCGCTGCCTATTGAACATAAAGTGCGAATTAATATTATTACTTCATCTATTGATAGTAAAGATGAAAAAAATTGGAAACTATTTCAAACTAAAACCCATCATACCATAACCTACAATAATAAACCAATTCGCAAACAAGAAATAGACGAAATGACTAAGATTGCATAAAATTTCATTCAAAATTTGCTTAGTTTTAGATGTTTAAACTCTGATTAAGCCAATGAGATTTTTTTTAATTATTATAGTGCTGTTCTTATTAGTTTCTTGTGAGAATAAAAAACAAAATAGAGCTACTAATTTTTCTACTCATTTCGAAGCTACAGATGGTACTGAGACTGCAACCTATGATCAAGTAGTTGACTTTTACTTAAAATTAGCAAGAGAGTTTCCTGAAATAAATATTCAAACAGTTGGAGAAACCGATAGCGGGTATCCATTACACTTGGTGACCTATAGTAAAGATGGCGATTTTGACTTCAAAAAAATAGCTAATACTAAGGCAACCATATTAATTAATAATGGTATTCATCCAGGTGAGAGTGACGGAATTGATGCGACCATGCTATTATACCGTGATCTAGCGCTTGGTAAAATTGAAGCACCTGAGAATACAGTTCTCATTACTATTCCAATCTATAATATAGGAGGGTCTTTAAACCGAAATAGCACTACCAGAGCTAACCAGAATGGACCAAAATCTTATGGTTTTAGAGGTAATGCGAAAAATTATGATCTAAATAGAGACTTCATTAAAGCAGATACCAAAAACGCTAAAGCTTTTGCTGAAGTATTTCATCTTGTTAATCCAGATATTTTTATTGACAACCATGTAAGTAATGGTGCTGATTACCAATATACCCTAACTCATTTATTTACCCAACATAATAAACTTGGTGGAGATCTTGGCACTTATTTACATCAAGAAATGATGCCCCAATTAGAAGCTTCTTTGACAAATATAAATTGGTATATTACTCCGTATGTCAATGTTTTTAATCAAGTGCCTGAAAAAGGTTTTTCTCAATTTATGGACCATCCGAGATATTCTACCGGCTATACAACCCTCTGGAACACCTTTGGTATGATGGTAGAAACCCATATGCTTAAACCTTACAAGCAACGCGTTGAAGGCACCTACCATTTGATGCAGCAAATGATTTTAATTGCTGAGAAAGACAAAAAAAAGATCAAAGAACTACGAAATAATGCAACTACAAATTATTCAGATTTAGTGCATTACCCGATAACTTGGGCCATCGACACGAGTCAAACTTCCACTTTAAATTTTAAGGGATTTGAAGCGGATAAAATAAAAAGTGAGGTAACAGGATTTAACAGATTAAAATATGATAGAAATCGACCTTTCACAAAAGAAGTTATTTACCAGAATTACTTTAAACCAATTGATTCTGTAATTATTCCGGAAGCATACGTTATAAAAAAGGGATGGACCAAAGCTATCAACCTTTTAAAACTAAATGCAATAGAGCATAGTATTTTAAAGAGAGACACTACTATAATTGTAGATGCGTATCAAATTTCAGATTACAAAACGCAGAAACAAGCATATGAAGGTCATTATCCACATTACAATACCAAAGTGGAAAGCAGTACGAAAGAAGTATTATTTTCAGAAGGTGATGTTCTAGTCCCAACCAATCAGAAAGGCATCCGGTATCTTTTAGAAACTTTAGAACCTTCAGCAAAAGATTCATTTTTCAATTGGAATTTCTTCGATGTTATTTTACAGCAAAAAGAAGGGTTTTCTCCATATGTATTTGAAGATGAAGCCCTAATAATGTTACAGAATGACGATAAACTAAAGTCAGCATTCGAAACTAAAAAAACTGAAGATCAAGCATTCGCTGATAATTGGTATGCGCAATTAGATTGGTTGTTCAAACGATCTGAACATTATGAACCTGCACACATGCAATATCCTATTTATAGAATTTTGAAAAACTAATGGCCAAATAAGATCTTAATGTTGCGATAGGAATTCTGAAGTGCAATTTGGATTTTTTTAGGGCCTTTCCATTTGACTTTTTCTATTCCTTCGTTTTTTTGTCCTTTCAGTTTTCCTTTATAGGAAGTTTTCATGGCATACCAATGAACCTCTTTCAGCTTATAAATTCCATTTCTTTTGAAAACATGATATGTAGTTTGTAAAAAATTCTCAATTTTCAGTCCTTTGACACCTGTCTCCTCCTCTACTTCTCTTATAGCACACGCTTCAATAGTTTCACCTTTATCAAGTTTTCCTTTGGGTAAATCCCATTTATCGTTACGATATATAAAAAGCACTTTTCCTTTTTTATTGGTAACTACTCCACCAGCTGCAACCACCAAAGGTATTTTCTTAGTAAACTTCTTGAGAATCTCTTCATGATTGGGATGGTAGATAAACGCTTCTTTCAACTTTTTTTTAGACAAAGCGTCAATAGCTTCTTGAATAGCGGTACTATTTAATAGAAAATAATCGCCGTTTGCCGTTTCAGAGAGTTTATTTGTTAAAATGAGGGGCAACTCATTGACAAAA
>CALLIG010000388.1 GCA_938009735.1 uncultured Flavobacteriaceae bacterium | reverse complement strand
ATTAAAGTGGCAAAGAAACTATCAGTATTCAATAAATTTATATTTTTCCTCAATGTAATAGCGGCCCTATTATTACTAGGTGCGTTTGCTGTTCCCCATATTTCAACAGAGCAATTTTCATTTTTATCATTTTTGAGTTTAGCAGTCCCTTTTTTGGTTGGTGCTAATAGTATCTTCTTAATGTATTGGGGGATAAGGAGAAAACGACAATTTTTATTATCGTTTGTAATTCTTGTTGCAGGCTATTTTGCTTTGGGAACTTTCGTGAAATTTGGATTTACAGAAGCACCTGTTTTAGATGAAGATCTAAGCGTTATGAGTTATAATGTTAGAGGTTTTAATAAATACGAGGAGCTTGATAATCGTTTTGTTTTCGAAGATATAAAAGCATTTGTTGATAAGGAGCAACCAGATATTATTTGTTTTCAAGAACCAGGGTATGGTAGAAAAAGAGAGTATCTCAAGGACTATCCGTATCATGAGTTGCAATATATGTATATGAATAAAAAGGTGCTTTTAGGTTTCTTTTCTAAATATCCTATTATTAATACGGAGCTTATAAATTTTCCTAAGACTACCAACAATGCTGCCTACGCTGATATTCTGTACAAAAATGATACTATTAGAATATATAATGTACACCTTGAATCCTTGGGTGTTACACCAGG
Organism: uncultured Flavobacteriaceae bacterium; assembly: GCA_938009735.1. Lineage (GTDB taxonomy): Bacteria > Bacteroidota > Bacteroidia > Flavobacteriales > Flavobacteriaceae > Maribacter_C. Next base: position 11,351 of record CALLIG010000388.1, on the reverse strand, counting down.
AACCGGAGCAATAAGAAATCAAAGGTCTGATCGATTGTTTAAAAAAATAACTAAAAAATTCAGCCTTCAACAGCAACAGGCTAAGATGGTAAAAGATAATATGGATGCTTGTTCATACAAACAAATAGTTTGTGGTGATTTTAACAACACACAATTTTCAAACGCTTACCAAACAATTAAAGGAGATAAACAGGACACTTTTATAGAAAAGGGAAAGGGATTTGGCAGAACGCTAGACTTTCATAAGGTTCCTATGCGTATAGATTTCATTTTGGCAGACCCAGCATTCGAGGTGAATAGTCATAAAAATTATGATGTAAAATATTCAGATCATTACCCCATTATGGCTTCATTCAAATTGCTGAGCGATTAGATAGCAATCGGATTGATCTGCTAGTATATGAATGAGTAATGCTATTCCGTAAATTCGTGTTTTTTTAAAGAATAAGAGCGCTATATAAACTCCAACAGCCCAGTAACTGTGTAAAGGGTGAAAATTGATGCTACAACGACTAGGGTCAAATATGGGGTCAGCAAAAACATGATCTACATCAATTAGAATTCCCGCTAACAAAATAATCATCGCACGTGTTCGATTTTCTTTAAAAAAAAGAAAAGCAACAACAATTGGTAAGATAAAATGGATGCCATAATGCACAAAAAACCTATCCATTTATATGATCTAATTTTAGGTTTTTAAGATACATATGGGCGTTTGGACCTTCGTTAAACAATAAATCTAGGGTGCTAATATTTTTAATAAACCCATGTCTTTCTCCAAATACTTGATTGTATTCGGGTTGTGCAATATCTAGTTTTCTTTTGGCATCAACCAACATGCGAAGATCTTGATGTTTCGAAGGAGTTCGTTCAAATTCGGAAGTCTTGTTTGTCGGCATCGGTATTTGAAGGCAATCACAAATTATTTCGATGGACTTTAAATTGTAATCTTGTAAGTGGGTATATGTCTTGGTGTATAATGGTGCTATTTCATCTTCATAGTATTCAAAATATGGAGATGTTCTATATGCTGTCTGTAATGTGCGCCAATGTTGGCGTTGCCAGTCATAGTCATTTTCTACTTGTACGTCTTTGTAATACTGACGACCTTCATCTTTACCTACGTGCTTAATTGGAATATTAAGCATTAATCGCCCTCGGTCTGTACAAATATGAATTCTGTTTCTATAAGTTTGTTTTTGAAAATTATCACAAACTTCCCAGCAGATATCATTTTGAGCAATTGCAGCAAACGTTGCAATATTGGGTATATAAGCAGGGTGGAGAAGACTGTGCACGATAGTTTGTTGGTTTGTTAATTCGTTGATTTGGTTTTTGTTAATTTGTTCAATTGATACTTTCTTAGGGAATTGAGTTTGTTTGTAATACTTTCCAATTGTGATCTGCTTTTTATGTATTCTTCTTCAGATAAAAAACCTAGCTCTTTTGAAATTATCAGTTGATTAAGTACTTCAACAGCTGAGCTAAAAGCAATTGTGGTAAAATGTGCCTTGTCCTTGCTCGTTTTTCTGGCGGATCCTTCAGCAATATTTGAACAAATTGATACCGTAGCCCTCCGTATTTGAGACGTTAGCCCAAATTTTTCATTATCTGGGAATTTAGAAGTTATTATGTAAATTATTTTTGTAAACTCTTTTGCTTCTTGCCAAACTTCAAGTTTTTCAAAAGAATACGTATACATAATCAAATTAAGTTCTAAAGAATTTGTTTAAATATTTAAATAGATAACAATCAAATTAACGAATTAACAAATCAACTTTTATTTCGTTTCTTTTTTCTAAAAAAGTCAAAAGCAAACCAACCAGCTAGTGCCATTAAGAAATATTTAAAGTACGAAACAGGTTCCCCCGTTCCATTAACTGTTGTAAATATACGATCCCAACGTGGTTTCCATTTCCATGGGTAATTGGTGCCAGTTCCACTTGCATTCATAAAATTATCAACACTCATCCAAATAAAAATCGGAGTTCCAACAATATGATTTTCTGGAACATAACCCCAAATTCGACTGTCTTCAGAACTGTGGCGATTATCTCCCATCATCCAGTAATAGTCTTGTTGAAATGTATAGGTGTCGGCAACGCTTCCATTTAAAATCACCTGATTCCCTCTAACTTCTACGGTATTATCTTCATAGTCTTTTAATATTTTTTTATATAGGGGAAGTGAACTTACGTTAAGCGGTATAGTTGTACCACGTTTTGGAATGTATATCGGACCAAAATTGTCAACAGTTGCAGCATGCGATTTATCTTGAGGAAAAACTCTAGAGTTTTTAGCTTTTTCAATAAAGCGATCAATCATTACAATACCTTTTTCACTTTCGAATTTTTTAGCATCTTCCTCAACAATATTGAATATCGCCATATTCGAGACAGTCTTTACTTCTAAAAAGTTTGCAATTCTTTGATCCGTAATGTTACCTGAATAATATACAAAGGAAGTATCTCTTTTGATTTCATTAAGGCTAGTCTTGTTGATTATTTCATCGGCATTTTGTTTGTCTAGAACTCCAATTGGAACTTGCATCACACGACCTCTGAAATTTTCTCTTCCAAAAAGCCTAGTGTAATTATTGATGTTATTGTCAACTGTTATTACATGCTGATACATCGGTTTAGCTCTGTCTGGTAACTCTAATTGTTTTCCGTTCACATGTACATAACCATCTATGATTTGTAATGAATCCCCCGGAAGGCCTACACATCTTTTGACGTAATTAGATTTCTTGTCAATTGGTTTTTTTACACCCGCTTCTCTTTTATGAAATCGGCGAACTGTATCGGCTGGCCAACTAAAAACAACAATCTCTTTACGTTTAATATCCTTAAAACCAGGTAGTCTGAAATAAGGTATTTGGGGTTTTCTTAAATAAGATGGTATGTTTAAAACAGGTAAAGTATCATGCACCATTGGTGCGGCTACTGCAGTCATCGGTGTTCTAGCACCATAATGAAACTTACTGACAAAAAGTAAATCTCCAATTCGTAAAGTTCGTTCTAAAGATCCTGTTGGAATAACATAAGGTTGAATAAAATAAGTATGTACTAATGTAGCAGCAACTACTGCAAATACAATAGAACTGACCCATTCACCAGCTACACTTTGAGGCTGTAAACTTCGGTTTTCAACATATTTTACATCTAGCATATAATTTACATAGTAGATGTAAAAACCTAGTGTAAGAATTACTAACCAAGTGTCAAGTAAACTTGTGCGACCAAAACTACGAATGGTCTCTACCCATATAACTGGAAACATTAATAAATTTATAATAGGAATAAATAGCAATATTACCCACCATTTAGGTCGATTGATAATTTGCATAAGAACGATTGCATTGTAAACCGGAATAGCCGCTTCCCAGGCTTTACGTCCTGCTTTTACATATAATTTCCAAGTTCCTAAAAAATGAATAACTTGAATGATACCTATAAATACGAGCCATTGTGTTGCGTTCATCTTACTAAGTTTGTCTGTTTTTGTATTCTATTTCTGTATAACATAATCGTTAGAGTCCTAAAACGTCTTTCATGGTGAAAACTCCCGTTTTTCCATGAAGCCATTCCGCTGCTATAACTGCTCCTAAAGCAAATCCTTCTCTATTGTGCGCTGTATGTTTAATTTCTATACTATCTACTTCGCTTGTGTACTCAACGCTGTGAGTACCAGGTACAGAACCTTCTCGTTTTGAATTAATTGAAATTTCATTTTCTGAAGGTTCTCCTAACTTCCAGTTTTGGTAATTGGTATTTGCTATAATGCCTTCTGCTAAAGTAATTGCTGTGCCACTTGGAGCATCTAGTTTTTGTGTATGATGTATTTCTTCCATCGCAACCTGATATTGATTCAGGTTTTTCATCATCCGACCTAAATATGCATTCAATTCAAAAAAGACATTTACACCTAAGCTAAAGTTAGAAGCGTAAATAAAAGCGCCTTTCTTTTCTTCGCATAAAGTTATAGCGTTATCATAATTGTCTAACCAACCAGTTGTTCCAGAAATTATTGGAACTTTATTTTCAATACAACTACTAATATTACCGAAAGCAGCATCAGGCATACTAAAATCAATAGCTACATCGATATTAGCGAAGTCAATTTCAGTTGTGTCAATATCCACTTTTGCTACAATTTGATGACCGCGATCCAGCGCTAGTTGCTCAATCATTTTCCCCATTTTTCCGTAACCGAACAATGCAATTTTCATTTACTAAAATTTTATGGTCAAAGCCATTCCGTAGTTAGGGTCAGTTGTTACCGGATTTACGTCTAAATACGGATGAAACTCCATGTCAAAACTTAGATCGTCATCTATATTAAATTGCTTTAAATGTGCATCAACGTTGGCATCAACTATATTTAAGGCATACAAAACGATTGTTATTAGCAATGCTTGATCACGGCTATTTTGTCGATTGTTTTGAAGCCTTTCTAAAGTTTCATCAGTTGTGCTTTCTAATATTTCTGGATCATCAATAAGAAATCCTGCTTTTCGCCTTTTGAAAGCCGTACGTAGTTGTTTGTAACTATTATCATTAAACTTATAGTTATAAATGCCAACACCTATGAGACCCCATACTATTGGTGTTTTCCAATACCGCTTATTATAAATTTGACCAAGACCAGGTACTACAGCTGAATAGAAGGCGGCTTTACTAGGCGCTAATGGGTTTAGTACTCTTCTTTTAGTTATTAAGGTATCTAAAACTATAATGCCTTCAGATTTTAAATCTGTTTTTAAGGAATCGATTTCAGGCGCTGTTGAACCTTCTTCTTGCCCATAATTAATGGAAGCAAAAAGGATAAAGAAAACAATAAGAATGTAATTCTTAACGACCAAGTAGTATATTTTTTATTCGCATGAATTCCTCTTCTGAACCAAATGGAATAGTAATTTTCCCTTTTCCATTACCTGTTGCCTGAACAGCAACTTTAGAAGATAAATGATCTATAAGTTCATTTTTAGCACCTTTAATAAAATCGGGGCTATTACTTATTTTTTTTGCTGTAACAGTATCTCCTTGTTGGTATGCTTTTACCAATTTTTCGGTATCTCGTACGCTCAAACTTTGACCTACTATTTTCTCATAAATAGCAATCTGATCTTCTTTCTTGTCAATATTGACCAAAGCGCGACCATGACCCATACTTGCAAAACCATCTCTAATACCGGTTTGAATGATTGGGTCTAACTTCAATAACCGAAGGTAATTCGCAATCGTTGATCTTTTTTTACCAACACGATCGCTTAATTTTTCTTGTGTTAGTTGAATCTCATCAATTAAACGTTGGTACGAAAGCGCAATTTCAATAGGATCTAAATCTTGTCTTTGTATATTTTCAACCAAAGCCATTTCTAGCGATTCTTGGTCATTTGCAATACGTATGTATGCAGGTATGGTTTCTAACCCTATAAGCTTAGAAGCTCGAAACCTTCTTTCACCAGAAACTAATTGAAATTTATTGAATTCTAGTTTACGTACAGTTATAGGTTGTATAACACCTAATTCACGAATAGAAGTCGCAAGCTCTTTTAATGCTTCATCATTAAAATGTGATCGCGGTTGAAACGGATTTACTTCAATAACATCAAGATCGAGCTCTACAATATTACCGACAACTTTGTCCGCATTTTTATCTGATGCCGATTGAATATCATTATCTGGATCTTTCAATAACGCAGAAAGTCCACGTCCTAAAGCTTGTTTTCTAGTTGCTTTCGCCATTTATACGATTTGCTTATTTTTATTAACCACTTCGTTTGCCATGTTCAAATAGTTGGCTGCACCTTTACTACTAGCATCATATTTAATGATACTTTCACCATAACTTGGTGCCTCACTTAGTCGGACATTTCTTTGAATAATGGTGTCAAAAACCATATCAGCAAAATGTTTGCGAACTTCTTCTACAACTTGGTTTGATAATCGTAATCTTGAATCATACATGGTTAATAGCATGCCTTCAATATCAAGATCTGGATTATGTATTTTTTGAATACTCTTAATGGTATTTAATAACTTCCCTAAACCTTCAAGTGCAAAATACTCGCATTGAATAGGAATGATTACTGAATCTGCCGCGGTTAAAGCATTTAAGGTTAGTAACCCTAGCGATGGAGCGCAATCAATAAGAATGTAGTCATATGATTCTTTCAGCGCTGTAATCGCCTTCTTCATCATATATTCCCGCTCCTCTTTATCTACCAATTCTATCTCAATGGCTACCAAATCAATATGAGACGGAATTAAATCAACATTGGGCGATGAAGTTTGAATGATTGTTTCTTTTGCAGTTTTGGTATGCTCTAACAATTGATACGTACCAAACTCTACACCATCAACATCAACACCTAAACCAGAAGTAGCATTCGCTTGTGGATCAGCATCAATCAACAGAACCTTTTTATCTAGCACACCTAAAGACGCAGCTAAATTAACTGTAGTTGTTGTTTTACCAACTCCTCCTTTTTGATTTGCAATCGCAATTATCTTACCCATTGGTCAGTTACATTAGCCCGTAAAAATACAATTATTTACGATGCTAGCTTGTGAATTTTGTTAACAGAAAGTGAATAACTGAGGTGTCTTGCGTTAAATTGAGTTAAAGTTTAAATATGTGCAAGTTACAGCTCAAGTGCAATTCTAAAATTTGAGTACTATAAAGTGCGAAAATATATAATTAATAGTAGATTGTTTTTTTGCAAAAATGTCAAGAAGACTAAAAATTGCAACTATAAACTGCTTACTTTTTCTTTTCTTTTAGTTTCAAACTATCCTCATATTCTATAAGATATATTTCTTCGTCTTTTTTCTTGAGATAATATTGTTCTCGAGCAAATTTTTCAAGCTCCTCTGGGTCAGATAGCTTTTCAATTATTTTCTTATCGTTGGCGATTTGCTCTTTTAAATATATTTTTTGCTTTTCAAGATTGTCAATCTCACTTTTTAATTCATTGTGAATACGTAGTGAATTGGTGTCGAAGAACACCATCCAAACAACAAAAGCAGTTAGAATTAATACATAGATACTACTGAAAATAGCGATTATCTTGAACCAGTTCGTTTTTTTGAAATCTTTCCAGCCCATCTGCTTATCCTAATTTTTCATTGACAATACTTCGAACAATATCAACTGCTACAGTATTGTATTTGTTATTCGGAATTATAATATCAGCATACTCCTTTGTAGGTTCAATAAACTGTAAATGCATGGGTTTTAAGATGGTTTGATATTTGGTGATGGTTTCATCTAAGTCCCAACCACGTTCATTTACATCTCTTTTTAATCTTCGGATGAGCCGCTCATCTGAATCTGCATGTACAAATATTTTGATGTCGCACATATCGCGAATCTCCTTATTGGTCAATATCAAGATACCTTCAACGATCAATACTTTCGTCGGATGTGTTGGAACAGTTTCTTCTTTTCGATTACATTCTAAAAAAGAATACACAGGTTGTTGCACCGAATTGCCTGCTTTCAATTCTTTTAAATGTTGAGCTAAAAGAGCGAAATCTATAGAATTCGGATGATCAAAATTGGTCTCTCTTCGTTCAGGAAGTTCTAAATGCGAAAGATCATTATAATAAGAATCTTGAGAAATCACTCCCACTTCTTCATCAGGTAATTCATTGATAATTTGATTGACAACGGTAGTTTTCCCACACCCTGTTCCTCCCGCAATACCTATTATCAACATACCTATTTAATTTTAAGACAAAAATAGGAAACTATTATGATTAGAGCGCATTATCCATAATATCCTTAACCACCTCAGGGTTTAATAAAGTACTCGTATCGCCAAGGTTAGAAGTGTCTTTTCCAGCTATCTTTCTTAGAATACGGCGCATAATTTTCCCGCTTCGAGTTTTTGGTAATCCGGATACAAATTGAATTTTGTCTAGTTTGGCAATAGGGCCAATCTGTTCTGTAATTTGTTGGTTGATTTCTTTACGAAGATTATCTCGATCTCTACTTTCTCCTACTTCCTTTAAAATAACATATCCGTATAACGCATTTCCTTTGACATCATGCGGGAAGCCAACAATTGCTGATTCTGCTACCGCAGGATGCTCATTAATTGAATCTTCAATTGGTGCAGTTCCTAAATTATGACCAGAAACAATGATAACATCGTCAACTCTTCCTGTAATTCTATAATAACCAACAGCATCTCTTAAAGCACCATCACCAGTAAAATACATGTTTTTATACGCTGAGAAGTAAGTATCACGATAGCGATCATGATTACCCCAAATGGTTCTAGCAATTGATGGCCATGGGAATTTAATACACAAGCGACCGTCTACCTGATTACCCTTAATTTCGTTTCCTTGCTCATCCATCAAAGCGGGTTGAATGCCAATAAATGGTAGCGTTGCATAAGTTGGAGTAGTAGGTGTCACATACGGAATAGGGGTAATCATCATTCCGCCAGTTTCTGTTTGCCACCAAGTATCTATAATTGGGCTTTTCTTTTTACCAACATTGTTATTATACCAATGCCAAGCTTCTTCGTTGATTGGTTCGCCTACAGAGCCTAATACTTTCAAAGATGATAAATCATGTTTTTCAACAAACTCTAAATTTTCTTTAGCAAGCGCTCGAATGGCAGTTGGTGCGGTATAAAATTGATTGATTTTATGTTTCGCTACTATTTCCCAAAAACGGCCATAATCTGGATAGGAGGGAACCCCTTCAAACATTACCGTTGTTGCTCCATTGGCTAACGGACCATAAACGATGTATGAATGCCCTGTAATCCAACCTATATCTGCTGTACACCAATACACGTCATTTTCGGTATATTGAAAAGCATTTTTAAAAGTATAGGCGGTATATACCATATAGCCGGCGGTGGTATGAACCATGCCTTTTGGTTTTCCAGTAGAACCTGAGGTATATAAAATGAATAGCGGATCTTCAGCATCCATAATTTCTGCTGTGTTATCAGCATATGCCTCGTCCAATAGTGGTTGTAGCCATTTGTCACGTCCTTCTTTCATTTGAATAGTTGCGTTGGTACGATTGACTACCAAAACAGTTTCTACATCAGGACAATCTTCTAATCCTTTGTCTACAATCCCTTTTAAATCGATTGTTTTACTTCCTCGGAATGAACCATCAGAACAAATCACCATTTTACAATCAGAATCATTAATTCTTGTAGAAAGTGCATTAGCAGAAAAGCCCGCGAAAACTACAGAATGAATAGCTCCGATTCTGGCACAGGCTAAAAGAGAAACTGCTAATTCAGGAATCATTGGTAAATAGATACAAACTCGATCGCCTTTCTTTATACCATGATTTAATAACACATTTGCCATTCGGCAAACGCGTTCATGCAATTCATGATAAGTTATATGTTGTGCTTCTTCTTTAGGGTCATTAGGTTCGAAAAGAATAGCAGTTTTATCGCCTCTTGTTGGTAAATGACGGTCTAGACAATTTTCGGTAATATTAAGTTTTGCACCATCAAACCATTTGATTTCTGGTTTTGAGAAATCCCATTCTAAAACAGTATCCCATTTTTTACGCCAAACGAAATGCTCTTCTGCAATTTCTTCCCAAAATGCTTCGGGATTGCGAACTGATTTTCTGTAGACTTGAAAATACTCTTCTAAATGTTTTATATGATAATTGCTCATCTTCTACTTTGTTTCCTTTAAAAATAAATTAAAATTTAATGCCCTGTTGCTTCCCCAGCACCACTCGGAATTCGAATATCTTCAACAATGTCTTGAACATTTTGAGGTGTTGGCGGTGTGAATTGCATCACAACTATCGATACTATGAAATTTACAACCATAGCTACTGAACCAAACCCTTCTGGCGAAATACCAAACCACCAACTTTCTTTAAGTCCGGCTACTGCTGCTTTACCGCCATCAAAAATTCCGAATTTGAATTTGAGCATATAAAAAAGCATCAGTAAAATACCAACAACCATACCTGCTATGGCACCTTCTTTGTTCATTTTTTTATAGAATATTCCTAATATTATTGCAGGAAAGAACGAAGCTGCGGCCAAACCAAATGCAAGCGCAACGACTGCTGCAACAAACCCTGGCGGATTAATACCAAAATAACCAGCGATAACAACTGCTACTGTAGCTGCACCTCTAGCAGCCCACAATTCTCCTTTTTCGGATATACTTGGTTTTAATACTTTTTTGATTAAATCATGAGAAATTGACGAAGAAATTACAAGTAATAAACCTGCAGCGGTTGAAAGTGCAGCTGCTAAACTACCAGCTGCTACCAACGCAATTACCCAAGCCGGTAAATTAGCAATTTCAGGATTTGCTAAAACCATGATATCTCTATTGACATTAAGTTCATTTATGTTTTCATCAGCAACATATTGAATTTTGCCATCTCCATTTTTGTCATTGAATGATATAAGTCCAGTTATTTCCCATTTTGAAAACCACTCAGGCATATCTTCATAGGGTTGCTCACTTACCGTATTAATCATATTTGTTCTAGCAAATACGGCAACAGCTGGTGCGGTAGTATATAATATAGCGATAAGTAATAAAGCATATCCAGCAGATTTACGAGCATCCTTTACTTTTTTTACTGTAAAAAAGCGAACTATAACATGTGGTAGACCAGCTGTGCCAACCATTAATGCTAGAGTAATGGCAAAAACATCGGTCATTGATTTTGAACCATCAGTATATTCATTAAAGCCAAGCTCTGTTGATAGTCCATCTAATTTGTCTAGCAGAAACATTCCAGAACCATCATTCAAAGTGGAGCCCATACCTAATTGTGGAATAGGGTTTCCAGTCATTTGAATGGAGATGAAAATTGCTGGTACCATAAATGCAAAAATCAAAACACAATACTGTGCTACTTGGGTATAGGTGATTCCTTTCATTCCGCCTAGAACAGCGTAAAAGAGGACGATTACCATTCCAATAATTACGCCGGTTGTCATATCTACTTCAAGAAATCGAGAAAAAACGAGTCCAACACCTTGCATTTGACCTGCGACATAAGTGAATGAAACCAATAAGGCACAAAGTACAGCAACGAGTCTTGCCGTTTTAGAATAATATCGATCACCAATAAAATCAGGAACTGTAAATTTTCCGAACTTCCTTAAATAGGGGGCAAGGAGCAATGCTAAAAGTACATAGCCACCAGTCCATCCCATTAAATACACAGAACCATCGTAGCCAGCAAAGGAGATAATACCAGCCATAGATATAAATGAAGCAGCTGACATCCAATCTGCTGCGGTCGCCATTCCATTTGCAAGAGGAGAAACTCCACCGCCGGCAACATAAAATTCTTTTGTTGAGCCCGCTCTAGAC
>CALLIG010000387.1 GCA_938009735.1 uncultured Flavobacteriaceae bacterium | reverse complement strand
TCCAAAAGCAATAGAACCCCCAGTATGACAGCAGATCTCTCTTTGAGAATATACATCAATTATCTTTTGTTCTGAAGACATATCAAAATTACCGTCTGTATATTTGAAACGAGATAGTCGATTTACTTCTTCATCACCAGTCGGTGAGTAATAAACATAAATCCAATTGTTAGTGTCGTAATTTGGATCTTTTTGAATTCCCATCAATCCTTCTTCTGCATTTACTCCGGGAGTATTCAAAGTTTTGTGATACACGTCAAATTTTGCAACCTCAGTAATTTCTTTAGTCTCGGCGTTATAACGCAAAACTTCACCTCTTCTTTGACCTATTAATACATCGTTATTCGATAAAACTGTCATTTCAGTTGGCTCAAAAAATTTACCTTCCGCTAAAATGATTTTTGAAAAACGATCAACATCTGGTGGAAATTGAGATATTGCCTTGGTATAATCTAACTTTAAATTCTCACCGATAGCATACTGAATACCTCCTAATAAATGTTGAAGAAAAGCTTCTTCAGCATAACTTTCATCAGTATGCCCTGCGCCAGTATAAAAAGAACGACCTCCGTCAAATTCATGATACCATGCAAATGGATGTACATCACCATTTTTACCACCTTCATATGTAGACTCATCAACCGTCATTAAAACATTAACGTCTGGGTTAATATTCTTATAATTATAAATCTCATCAGCACGGTGCCAAACAGAATCTGTAAAATGTTTGGTCGCTATAAAACTATTATCTTTTATGATAAAATCTGCTTCTGGAGTGCCTGCCGGATGACTCAAAAATTGCGCTCCGACTAGCTTATTATACCAACCCCAATCGTACTCTGTATCGGTTGCAGCGTGCACACCAACATACCCTCCACCAGATTGAATATAGCGCTCGAAAGCTGCCTCTTGATTCGCGTCAAGAACATTCATCGTAGTACTTAGAAAAATAATACTCGAATATTGTGCAAGATTCTCTTCAGTAAACAATTCACCATTTTTTGTTGTATCGACTTCAAAACCATTTTCCAAACCTAGTTTCTGTATGGCTGCAATTCCTACTGGAATAGAAGCGTGTTTAAACCCCATAGTTTTTGAGAATACTAAAACCTTTGGTTTTCCTTCTCTTTTTTTATCTCCACAACTTGTAAGTACTAATCCGAATAAAACGACTAGTGCGAGTATTACTTTTTTCATGTCTGGTTTTGTTTCCTATTTAATGAACTAATAAAAGTAAGCATTGATCTCCGAATTCTCCAAAACATCCTTTGGAAATTGCTATTTTTATTTAAAATCAATCAAAATATAACACTTGAAATTAGAAATTAAAGAACATTATTTCAAAACCGACACCCTTTGGAGAGACTGGTTGCATAATAATCACGAGCAAAAGGAAGGCATCTATCTTATTTTCTTCGCGGTTTCACATGAAAATGAAAGTATGCGTTGGGAAGAAGCTGTCAGAGTCGCCCTTTGCTACGGATGGATTGACAGCACCGTCAAAAACATAGGTCCTGGAAAACGACGGCAATACTTCTGCCCAAGAAAGTCAAAAAGTGTTTGGAGTAAAGTCAATAAAGACCATATCATCAATCTGAAGAAAAATGACTTAATGCATAAAAGCGGACTAGAATCAATCAAAGTTGCTAAAAAGAACGGATCATGGGTTGCTTTAGATGATGTTGAAAAAGGGGTGATTCCTAAGGAATTACAAGATGCATTTAATAAAAAGCCAAAAGCTTTTGAAAATTTTAAAAAATTCACCAAAGGCCAACGAAAAAGTTATTTGTATTGGCTAAATCAAGCCAAGCGAGAAGAAACTCGAGAAAAACGAATTGCAGAAATTGTTCGTTACTCTTCTGAGAATATTAAAGCTCGCGGTGGCTGGGGTAGTTAATTTTTTTTAATTACTATCTAATCCTACTCCACCGACCATATAGCATAACCATTAGCAGGCGCTGTGAGCGTGGCTATACCATCGGCGTCAACAGTAATAGAAGCTGCACTACTACCTGTGTAATCTTTTAAATTAAGATCTGCCCAATGTGTCTGCACTTCTCGTGATACTTCAGATTCAGAAATATTTAAATAAAGTACCAATCCATCTTTGTTTGCATCTCCATTTCTCGAAGCCAGAAATTCATCAGCTTCAGCAAATAAAACAGTCCAATCTCCGGCGGCCAATTCTTTTCTTATTTGAATCAATTGCCTTATGCCGTCTTTTTTCTCTGTACCACTTCTTTCGTAATGAGAATAAAAAATTGTAGGATAGCCAGGAGCCATAAGAATATATGCATATGCATGAAGTTCAAACGCATTTGGAAAATCGAGATCATTATCTTGTCTATTCTCAGTATCATGATTACCAACGAAAGTAACTGCCTTATCAGGAATTGTACTAAAAAGACTAGCAGCCTCTAACCGCTGTAAATTACTGCCATTGAAAGCATCTCGCATGTTGAAAAAATTAGGAAAATCAAAAGCACTTAAGCCCGTTTCATTAACCCAAGGTTGAATTACACCTGATAAATTTCCATCAAAACTTTCGCCTACGGCAAATCCTCCCATAGTAGCTACCCAATCTTTTACAATACGAGGACTGTAGCCTTTTACAAAATCAAATCGCCAACCATCAATACCTAATGTATTCATATAATAATTTGCAATTGACTGCTCAGATTTCCACATCCAACTTTGAACATACTCACTATCTAAATCCATATCTGGAAAGCCTGCAAATCGGCCGGAGTCTTCTCCTCGTTCTCCATTTGGTAAAAAATCATGTTTGTTTCGATTGAAAAGCCCAGATGGTACATTAAAAAGTGTGTAGGTCTGTTCGCCTTGAAATTCATTAGACTCTAAGTCACCGCCACTATTATGATTAATCACCATATCTGCAATTACAGCGATATTATTGTCATGTGCTTTTTCTATAAGATTATCAAGTTCTTCGCGATTGCCAAACCTTGTTTGTATAGTACCATGTTGATCAAAATCACCAAAATCAAAATAATCTGCAGGGTCATAACCCATAGAAAATTTTCCGGATTGTCCTTTCGAAACAGGAGGAATCCATATAGCATCAATACCATCGGCTGCCCATTCATCTACTTTAACAGCCAAGGTTGACCACCATACTCCACCCTCTGTAACATCCCAATAAAAAGCTTGCATCATAACTCCGCTACCTGGTATAATTGCATTTGGATTCGAACTTGAAGTACCTGTCGGATAGTCAGTTGCAACATGAGTCACAACCTGCTCAGGTTCTTTTGTTACATCTTTCGAATCTTTTTTTGAACAACTTAAAACAAAAGTAAAAAGCACGAATACCTTTACTAACTTAAAAGCTCTTTTCATAAACTATTAATTTTCTCGAAATTTATAATAATAAATCACCGATGCAATGCATCCTACTGCAGAAAATCCAGTAAGCATCCAAAAGACATTTTGAAATCCTAATTCTTCTCCTTTATGAGCGTCTAATAAATATCCAAAAGCAGGACTTGCAAAAATGTCTGGCGTATAACCGATTAAAGAAATTAGACCCACAGCGGTTCCGGTCAGTACCAATGGAATTTTTCCTTCTTGCATTACCGCAAAATATAAGGCTCTTGCGGAATAGACTCCAACTGCAATAATAATAACAGAAAGAAAAAACAACGCCGTAGCAGAAGGTTCAAGAACACCACTTGCAAAGAAAACACCCCCGATTATACATGCAACAAAACTCAAAATGAGCACAAAACTGATTCTAAATCGATCAACTAATAGCCCTAGCAAGATTCCTGTTGTTGGGCGTAAGAATTGCAAAAAAGTACCAACCTTAGCTGATTTCACTTGATCATATAACATAATCTCATTGGCATATTGAGATAAAATATCTGTGATTTTATAGCCCACATAAGCACATAAAATAATAACCATAAGTAATTGTACCGAAGGTAGTTTCAAAACTGAAACAATCTGATCTACAGAGATTCGCTCTAATAAAATTTCCTTTTCGTCGACTCCTGATTTCATAAAAATCCAAGTCAACACACCAACTATACTTATTATTATTACGGCACAATATATTACGTATTTAAATGCCTCTTGTCTTTCAGAAAATGACGCAGTTTCAACGTTATCAGAAACAAACATCGAGAAAATAAAAACTCCTAAGAGCCCAAAAAGTGCTCCTGTCAATCCTCTACCTCCATCTAATAATCCAAATGCTTTTCCTTGTGAATCCGCACCACCCCAAACACGGGTGGCTTTAATCATTGGCGCCCAAAAAAGAAAAATCGTAGTAAATCCCCAATAACCAAACAGAACCTGTAAGACTTCACGATTTGGATATGTAGCAAATACCAATCCACCTATTGCAGTCAACCATAGTGCAATTGCCATTAACTTTCTAGGCGGGTATTTATCGGCTAATGGTCCTCCTAGCAAATAAGACAGAACGGCTACTACTCCATATGGGGCAGTAGCTAAACCCCACTCAAAATTTTCTATTTGAAAAACATCTAAGACGGTAGGTCTAAAAATTCGAGGGAGTACAAAGGGTAGAATAAAGACAGCCTCACCTGCTAAGATAAGTAGTGCTAAATAATACCAGGGTGCATTTGGTTTTGAATTCATTAAATATTAGGTCAAATACTTTAGTGAGGTAATTTTACAAAATTCGCTGATCAATCAATTGGAATTATTTCGACAAGATACTTAGAATGATTAAGAAACTTGTGGCTAAATATTTCATGAAGCATCTAATAAATAAAAAGCTATTTATGTCACCTTTAACTTGGGTATTGTTATATAAAAAGTACTGCCTTGCCCTAGAATACTTTCAGCTCGAATAGTACCACCATGATTTTCAATCATTTCTTTACATAGTAACAACCCTATGCCAGTACCGGGTTCCTTATTGGTGCCTAAATTAGAAACTGTACTTTCTGTTTTCTTAAAAAGAAATTCAAGTATATCAGGTTCAATTCCAATACCAGAATCTTCAACTGATACCTGCCAAAAATCTGGTTCTTCAATCGACCTAAAAGTTATATTACCATTGTTTGGAGTGAATTTCAAAGCGTTATTTAATAGATTTCTCAAAATCACATCGATTTGTACGCGATCTGCAACAATTTTGCAAAATGGTGATAAAGAATTTGTTACTTCAATATTTTTTTTAGCTATGGTTGATGAAGCGAAATTGATATTCTCAATGACCAACTCATGAAGTTCTATTTCTTGAAACTCTTTTTTACCCCCTTCTATTTGACCACTACTCCATGTTAAAAGGTTGTTTAACATAAAAGAAATCGCATCAACTCTTACACTTAGCTTTGGTATATACGCTACTAATAATGCATCACTTACATCTTTATTTTTCCACATTGCGAGCAATTGTTGCAACGACATTATTGGATTTTTAAGATCATGACCAATTACAGAGAAAAGCTTATCTTTTGTTTGGTTACTTTGTTTAAGTTCAAGTAGCAATTTTTGTCTTTCTCTAGAGCGTGAGATAAGTAAGTAAATAATGTAAGCTAAAATCAAAACACTCACAATTCCTAAGTAAGTAAAGCCTTTCTGTTTGGAAATTTCCAAATCACTAATTAACCTATCAGATTCTTTTTGCTTTTCAAATTCCATTTTAGCCTTGAGAATCTCCAAGCCATTAATATTCATTTGTCTTGATGTAGAATCTGCTATTTTTTTAAAAGCAACATGATATTCTAAGGCTTTTGAGCTATTATTTTCTGCAGTATTAATTTTATATAAAAGTTCATAGTTTTCCTCTAAAACAATCGCCAAATTTAATGGTTCAGCAAGCTCAAGAGACTCTAAAGCTAAAGATTTCGCTTTCTCATTATTATCTAAATGAAAATAAGCCAGAGCCATTCCGTATAAGAAAGCAGCTGAATTTCTCTTATCATCAATTCCGGTTAAACTATTTTGACTAATCTCATACCATTCTAAGGCTAATTTTGGGTTATTTGCGTCTTCATAAATATCTCCTTTTACTCCATAAGTATAGGCAAGTAAATGTTTGTGATCAACGTTTTTGGCGTATTTCATTGCAACATCTATATAGTCTAATGCCTTTTCAGTTTCTCCAAGTTTACTATATACAATTGACAAATTTGCCATACTAACGTTCGATATAAAATCATCTCCTAATTTCTCATTAATCTCTAATATTTCTTTATGTACTTCAAGACTTTGCTCGTAATAACCATGCATACGATACATATGAGCTATGTGTGCTTTGGAACGTGAGATATGAAATTTATCATCAAGATTTGTAGCCAAATCAATAGCTAGATAAAGTGACTGAAGTGCCTTGCCATACTCACTTCTATTCTTATATTCTATACCAATCTCATAAATTGCTTTAAGCTCTAAGGTTCTGTCATCAGACGCTACTGCTAATTCATATGCTTTTTGCTGATTTTCAGTTGCCTTAGTCGCATTACCATTATAGGCATGAAAATAACCTAATAACAAAAGTGAATTGATTTCACCTCTAACATAATCTGTCTTTTTACTTAATTGCAGAGCCTTTTCTGCATAAATATGAAGACTATCAAGTTTAGAGTGTTTGTAAACAGAAGCAGTATTCGTTAATAAATCAATATATATTTCGCTTTGACTATTAAAATCTGAACTACTCTCTATATGCTCAATAGCCTGATTTAAACTATCTAATGTTCTTTCAGTTTGAGCAAAAATTGAAATAGTACAAAACAACACCCCAATGTTCATAAAGATGGCCATAATGGGAGTTTGTCTAAAACTTGTAACACAAAACAATAAATCAAAATATTTTTTGCTCATTACTGAAGGCACCATAAACATATAATACTAGGGGAATCCGCATTTAAATGTAAAAAGAATAATACAAATCATAACGATATTATTGATTATTCTTTAAGCTTGATTAACTGATAATTAAAAGTTGTTTGTAATAATAGGTTCTTATTGTTCATTACAAATTATTACAAAATATTTTTTAATAGTACCTTTGAATTAAGTTCTACGGAGTGTACATGGCCAACGTGTTTCCGTTACTGTTTTCTTCTAGAACTTATTGCTATGTCAAAATTACCCAAGGAAAATCGATTCTTGGACTTATCGGATTATGGAAGACCAATTGCTATACTAATTGCAAATTCACTCAAGAATACATCCTTTACTCCCGTACATGTAACCATTGCTTTTGTTATTTCAGGACTTATTGCTATTGCCTGTATTCTCAACCATTATTATTGGGCAGCAGCTTTCTTTCTCGTTTTAAAGTCAATTTTAGATGCAGCTGACGGAGAATTGGCACGTGTCAAAAACACGCCTTCTTACACAGGGAGATACTTAGATTCTGTTTCTGATATTATTTTAAATCTTTTAATTTTAATCACCATTTGGCATGTAACAGAGGGTTCGCTGATACTGACAATTTTGGCTTTTTTCGGAATTCAATTACAAGGCACTTTATATAATTACTACTATGTAATTCTCAGGAATAAGCACAATGGAGACACTACCAGCCGTGTTTTTGAAAATGAAACTCCAATCGCACTAAAAGGTGAAAAGCAGCGAAACGTTAACATTCTTTTCAAGCTGTACACCTTGTTCTACGGGGTTTTTGATAAGATCATTTATCAATTAGACCGCAAAGCGGTGAGTGCACTAAACCTTCCTAATTGGTTTATGACTGTAGTATCGACTTTTGGCCTAGGGTTTCAATTATTATTGATTGGCCTAATGTTAGCATTAGGTTTTAAGCAATATATCATTCCCTTCTTTATAGGTTATTCCTTATTTATACTTGTATTTATTGCTATTCGAAGATTGATAAATCGGTAATTTTCCATACTTTTCGAGTATGCGAATTATCCTCTTTACACTATTAATTAGCGTTATCTGTCTCAGTTGCTC
>CALLIG010000386.1 GCA_938009735.1 uncultured Flavobacteriaceae bacterium | reverse complement strand
CCTGTTGCGAATACACATGTGTATTTACTGAATGAAGATGGTAACCCAGTTAATGAAGGAGAAGTAGGAGAAATTGTAATCGGTGGAGCGGGCGTATCCTTAGGATATTTAAACCGCCCTGAATTAATAGCTGCAAGTTTTGTAAATGACCCATATCAAGAAGATGTAAAAATGTATCATTCTGGTGATTTAGGTAAAGTATTACCCAATGGTCAGATGCAATGTTTGGGTCGAAGCGATAATCAAGTAAAAGTTAGAGGTTATCGCATTGAACTGGGCGAAATAGAGCATTTAATGCAAGAACTGACTGGAGTGAATTCAGCGGTTGTTGATGTTCAAAACCATGTTTTAAAAGCATATGTAGTGCCTACAAATGCAGATGCCGATTTTGCTGCCCAATCGCAAGTTTGGAAAGATAGTTTGATGACTGATTTGCCATCATACATGGTTCCGCATGAATTCATTTCATTAGAAGAACTGCCGGTGACCAATAGTGGTAAGTTAGATAGAAAATTACTAGCTAATCTTAACTCAAATAATACAGTAAGCACAAATTATAACGAGCCTAGAACGGAAGCAGAAAAAATAATTTCTGATATCTGGGAAGAAAGCCTGGGATTAGAAAAAGTTGATATTTTTAGTGACTTTTTTGAAATTGGAGGTCATTCTATGGTAGCTGCGAAGGTCATGACGCAAATAGAGAAAAAGACAGGTAAACGACTTCCGTTGGCCTCTTTATTTGAACATTCTACGGTAGAGAAATTAGCACTTTTACTCCATCTAGACGATAAGTTAATTACATGGGGTTCTTTAGTTCCTATTAAAGCTAAAGGAAATAAACCTCCTGTTTTTATAGTACATGGTGCCGGACTGAATATTCTTAATTTCAATTCACTTGCCAAATATGTAGATGAAGATCAACCTATTTATGGCTTACAAGCCAAAGGTTTGAACGGCCATGAGGATTGCTTAACTACTGTTGAAGAAATTGCAGCTCATTACAACCAATTAATAATAGAAACACAGCCTGAAGGTCCGTATGCGATTGCGGGATATTCTTTTGGAGGTGTTATCGCCTATGAAATGGCTTGCCAGTTAATAGCTAAAGGCGAAAAAGTGAATATGCTTGGTTTGTTTGATACCTATAGATTTCCCGCATACCAATACCCTACCGCATGGGGCAAAAGGGTAGGGGATATTAGATTTTTTGCAGGACAAAAAGTACATACCATAAAACATATGTTTGGTAGTGTAGCAGGGTTCAAGTTTAGAACCAAGAAATACATGAATATGTTTCGAAAATTAGTTCAACGTGTTGGATCAAAAGAAACAGAATCAGTTGAATTGAGTACACAGCGCGCATTTGAAATTATGCAAGTGAATGATAGGGCAATCGCTAACTATCATTTGAAACCTGCAGATTTAAAAGTAACGCTCTTTAGAGCTAAAAAACAAGATGAGTATATGCATGATCCCACCTATTTAGGTTGGAAGCCATTTGCTTTAAATGGAATTGATATTCATGATGTGCCCGGAGATCATTATAGTATTTTTACCCCGCCGAATGATGAAATTTTGGCTGAGGTATTACAAGAAGCTCTTGATGCTTCTAATTCAGAAAAGTAATCTATCCTTTATTTGAATTTTGATTTTAAACTATTTTAATTCTATTAGACATCAATAATCTTATTGACTCAAAATAGTCTGTTTCAAATGCAATAGATCTAATTTTACTGAGTGAAAATGTATAGTCATATTCTTTTTCAATTTCACCACTTGATTTAATCATATCAATAACTAAATGATCACCTTCGCTGTGATTAATCTTTCCATAAAACAATTCATCCTCTAAATGGTCCTGAAATTCGAATAACCCATAGGTTTCCTCGCTCCATTTCAATATTTCAATAACAGCGCTGAATTTGAAATTATTTGGCTGATCTATTTCAACATTTTTTAATTTTAGTACTCTCTCGATCTTCGCTTCATTCTTTTTTGACACCCTCTTCTTTACATACTTTTTGTTGTATAGCTTATAGCCGTCAATTAGGTAGTCTACCGGGATATGCTTCACTAGAATCCATTCTTCATTTTCTGAAATAAGAAGACCAGTTTCCTTATCCTTCCATCCTTTTATTTTATAGGTCTCTACCTTCATTTTCTAATTATCCTTTATTCGAACTTTATTATTGATCTTTCTTTGCGCTAAGTTTTTGATTCATTTGATAACGATGAATCATATGAGTCAATAGCCTTGATTATCAATTCTACGGCATTGATATAAAATTCTTGATTGATATTCTCGAAGGTATCTGTAGCCTTGTGATAATCTTTATGATCCTCAACACCAAAGTATATAAACGGAATTTGTCGGTCATGAAATTCTCTGTGATCAGAAGAAGAAGTCCAATCTTGAACACCTTCTTCGTTTGGATCGTCATGACCATATAGAAGATTGATTTTAGTTGATTTTATATTATCTAAGGGCTGTTTTAGGTTGGGATAATGATACAATCCGGAAGCATATAATTCAGATGAATCATTGTGGGCAATCATATCCATATTAATATTTAGCACAATATTTTCAAGCTCTATGGGGAAATTATTTAGCAAATAGTCGCATCCTAAAGACCCAATTTCTTCAGCATCTACTGCAGCAAAAACTAAGGTGTGTTTTGCAGGGTTGCTTTTGAAGTGTTTCGCCATAGATAACAAGGCGGCTGCACCTGAAGCATCATCATCAGCGCCATTATAAATCTCACCCTTTTTAATGCCTAGATGATCTAAATGACCTGTAATGACAATCGTTTTTTCAATGTCACCTTTTATTATGGCCACAACATTACCGCCAGTAACGGTGGTGTCGGGCACATTGCTAAAGTCTTCTTCGGCATTTGAAATAGGATAGATGTTTTGTCTAAATTTTCCTTTAAAAGTATACGGATACTTTTGAATGTAACCAGAAGAAAATGCAGGTTGAATGCCAAGAGAATCGAATTGCTTTGCAATGAATCTTTGTGTTTTG
>CALLIG010000385.1 GCA_938009735.1 uncultured Flavobacteriaceae bacterium | reverse complement strand
TATGCTACTAAGCAATGGTTTTTACCCGATGTTACGTATGCGGGTAATATTAGATTATTAAATCAAGATCGTGAAGTGTTTGCTTTAGACGATTTCTCACTCCCTGTTAATGAATTGAATACAGCAGAAGGCGTTTTTATTGTAAAAGATAAAAACAACAAGCCAGAACTTGGCATGTTAAAAGACAGCATACTTGATTTTGGAAAGGATAGAGAAAGTCTTTTCTTCTATGTTTTAAGGGACTAAAAATGTGCTATTCCAGATAGCAGCTGTTTTCGAAAACTGAATACGAATATGGTTTGGTCTTTTCAATTTTAGATATTCAATACGAGTAGGGGTTATTTCAACAATCGTAAAATGATTTTCTTTTTCTAAATATTCTACAACATCCGGATTCGAAATTGCGCTACCAGGAGCTACCGATGTGATATAGTCTTTTCTTGAATTGGGTTGAACGCCACTCCAGTATTTTTGTAATACTTCTTTGTCGTTTATTATTGTAGCCAAGCCTTCTACCTTTACTTGAAGCATTTGCTTTGGATCATAAAAGAGAAGACTCACCTGATTGTTTTCTTTGATCTGTTGTAGTTTATTTGAACGAGCATCTGTATAAAACCGTAAGCATAGATTATCAGTTACCTGTCGCAGTACTATGTTGCGAATCGCAGGTGTATTATCCAAACCAATAGTACCCAATACCGCATAGCGAAATGGGTGCCCTTTTTTATGAACTCCTTTATGCAGATGATCTTTAAGTTCTTCAAAAAATTGATCCGTCATTTCTTTTTATTTAGCAGGTCAAAGGTACTGTAAATAGGCATTTTCTTAGCGCATTGATTTTTTTTATAAAAAAAGCAAAAAAATGGGTAGGGTATTTTAAGAAGTGATTGTTATATAAAAAAATTGCTTTGATTATTTGTTATTGAGTTAGTTTATAATCAATCAGCATTATGTGTTTAGGTTGGTTTTTGATTTTGATGAAAAGCTCGGGGTGGTTCCCGAGCTTTTACTTTTTGTAAAATTTTGAATTCCTAGCAAATTTAATTTATTCTTCCACCGTGCTTAATCTTCTTTCCTTATTTAGTAGAAGTAACATAAAATGAATTTTATTAAAAAAGAGTATTGTAAGGATGACGCATGTTATGCGTCAAATGATGTAGTTATGAAAAAGAAGATTTAATTAATGTTTTTTGGTTGGTTTTTTTTGATTTTAGAATCGAAAAAATCTTAAGCTCGGGGTGGTTCCCGAGCTTTTATTTTTTGTAAAATTTTGGTTTGAATTTGTGTTGAAATAGCCTGTAATCTTGACGTTTTTTATTTTAACATACTTTAACGTATTTGCTCCGCAAGTAATTGAAATATATATCGTCTAAATATACATGAAACATCATGTTTCATGATTTGTTAGTTTGGTTGAATATTTTCCGACTGGTTATCGGAAAAAACAATAAAGTCCAGAGCACATGCTCTGGACTTTTGTTTTATAATTCTATATCAATAGTTTTTGTAGTAAGTTGATAACCTGCGAAAATACCTACTGCGCCATCTTCGTTAAAGTTATTGGGGGCAATCGAGTATTCCACAAACGGGTTACCTTCATTCTCTGAATTTATTGTTGAAGACCTAAGGTTTTGAAATAAGATTTCTTCTACATTGGCGACTTGAAACTTAATTTGCGTTTCATCAGTATCTGAGCCATTACCAACATAAACTTCAGATCTTCCACTAACAATACCACCATCTTCTACATTATCCGTTTGAAACTCATCGGAATCAAAATAAAGTGGGAATGTATAAGTTGTTGGTTCCTCTTGTTCGAATTGATAAGTGCCTATGACTAATCCGCCCAAAACATAAAAATTTCTTGTATTAGCTATATCTGTAAATGATATATTGATATCTCCGATTATACCGTCATAATTGTCATCTCTATAATTAATGAGTTCATTTATTTCTTCAATTTTCGCAGGAATAGAACAAGAGGCATTATATTCATTACCATCAACAGTTACCTTCAAGAAATAGTCTTGATTGGCAAGTATCGCTAGGGTAGTAGCATCAGCAAAATACGTTTTGTTTTCTTCTGAATATTGCAAATCGGTACTATCGCCATTAGCATTTGAAATACTAACCTGAGCGTCTTTGATTAAAAATAAATCTTCATTTGCTTCGAAATCGTTTACGCTCAAAGGTGTTCCTATAGAAGGAAGTGCTCTAGATACATTTACACGAAAGACGGTATCTTGAGGAGAGATATAACTTTGAATAAATATTTTTTCTTCAGTATCTAATAAGTTATCTGCATCAACAACTTCTTGACAAGAAGTAATAAACAGAATCGCGATGAAAAAGGGTAGTATATATTTTGTCATAGCTTAAAATTTAAAAGTATAATTAAACGAAGGAATTAACATCAATACTGAAGTACGAGTCAGTTCTTTTTCACTAGTTGCATTCGGGTTTTGCCAATCATAAAAAGAATCATCAACCGTATAGATAAACGGATTCTTTCTTGCATAGCTGTTATATAGTGAGAATCCCCAAGTTCGCTCACGACCTTTTTTTAGTTTTTTATGCAGTTGAATACCTAAATCTAACCGATGGCTGCTTTCGCCTCTAAAGTTGTTCCGCTGCGTAGCAAATTCTTCTGTTTGTCCGCCGTAAAAACTACTTGAGTTTTGAATGGGAAAGCCATTAGGCGTGCTTAGCCGTTGAAGATTAGGTAGCGTGTAATTGTTTCCTGTAGAAAACACCCAAGTACCAGAAAGGGTAATACGCTCATGGGGTTTGTAAATACCTACTAATGAAATATCATGTCTTCGATCATAACGATCAAAGAACTTTTTGCCCAAGTTCAATTCATCAAATTGACGTTCAGACCAAGCTAAAGTATAGCCAAGCCATCCGGTAAGTTTACCAGTTTGTTTTCTTAATAATATTTCGCCACCATATGCCCAACCTTGACCTGAAGTAATATTGTCTTCCCAGCTCGTAGTTTTTCCAGTTTCTAAATCTTCTAAGGCTAAAAATGAAGCTCCTTCTTTATACGCGATCACATCATCCATAGTTTTGTAATAGCCTTCAACAGTAATAGAATAATCTTTATCAAAGAAATCTTTAGCTAAGCCAATAGCAATTTGCTGTGACGTTTGTGGTTTAACGCGATCTGTTGATGAAACCCAAAGATCTGTTGGTAGTCCGATACCTGAACTTGAAAGCAAATGAATGTATTGATTCATTCGTGAGTAAGATGCTTTAAAAGCTAAATCTGGTTTGATATTGTAGGCAAGAGCTACTCTAGGTTCTGGATTTACATAGCTTTTCTCTTTGTACTTAAAATAGCTTAATCGAAAGCCAGGTGATATGCGTAGCTTTTCTGTTATTCGCCAGTCGTCTTCAACATATAAGCCCCCTTCAAACGAATTTAATTCTTGCTTGGCATCAACGTCTCCTGTGAAATCATCCTTTATTAAAACGCGTTGCGGGGTAAATTGATGACGAGTTGCTAAAGCACCAAAACGAATACTATGCTTGCTATTGGGAAAATAATCAAAGTCCATTTTAGCAGTATAATCATTGATGCCAGAACTCGTTTTAAAAGAATATTCTTCGGTAGTTCCATCTTGAAATCTATCTTCAAATTCGCCATCTACTTTAAATTCATAATTGCTAAATATGAGTGATGTATTGGAGAAGAGTTTGTTGCTGTATTGATGATTCCAACGCAGGGTAGAGGTTATATTCCCCCAGCCTAATCTTACTTTTGATTTGCCGAAATCATCATCGGCATCGGTGTAAAATTTATCGCGGCCATAGTAATTGCTCCAGTATATTTTGTCTTTCGGACTAAAAATATGGTGAATCTTAAAATTGAGATCTGCAAAATAATACCCGCCGGTACCTTCGCCGTCCGTTTCAGCTTTTATAAATGGTTGGGCAAGCACATCAGCATAGGTTCGGCGACCGCTGATGATAAATGATGTTTTTCCTTTATTAATAGGGCCTTCCAATAAAACAGAAGAAGAGATCAAGCCGATATTAAACTTTCCGGAGAGCTTTTCTTTGTTGCCATCTTTCATGTCGATTTTAATGACAGAAGATAGCCTTCCCCCAAACCTAGCAGGGAACCCTCCTTTAAATGCTTCGACCGATTTAATGGCATCTCCATTAAAAACAGAAAAGAATCCGAAGAGGTGATTTGAATTATAAACTACGGCGTCATCTAAAACAATGAGGTTTTGATCAGGAGTACCACCACGAACAAAGAACCCTGAACTTCCTTCAGAACCTGCTTGAATACCTGGTAGCAATTGTAAAGTCTTCAATACATCTTTTTCACCCAAAAGCGCAGGTACATCTTGTACCACAGAAGGATTAATCTTGACCGTACTCATTTGAGTCACCTTACTTTCTTTAATCTTTTCATCTGCTGTAACGACAACTTCTTCTAGAGATTCTGCAGAAGTTTCAAGCAATGCATTTAATGTAATGTCTTTGGATAAATCAATCTCTTTTACCTGCGTACCATAACCGAGATACGAAATATAGACTTGATGTTTTCCTTCGGGAAGGGTTAAAGAGAAGAATCCGTAATCATTAGAAATCGTACCAAGTTTTAATTCGGGCACGTAAATAGATACCCCCAGTAAATTCTCACCGCTACCATTTTCGGTAATATAGCCGCTAATGGTATATTTTGTGTTGGTTTGAAAAGAGGATAAGGTACTTCTAGAATCTTCAGGTTTGTCTTTTGCGTTAGCTCCAAAAAAGAGACATAGCAAAAAGGCTGTGCAACAGAGTTTTTGTTTCAATGAGTTAGTGTTTTTGGTTGTAGAATTACCTTTCTCGTCTACCTTTCAGAACGGGTAAAAAAGATAAAGCGTATTTGGTTTGGTCTCTTTTTTTGTACCGAAAATTCGGAAGGAAATTCACACTTTTGAAGAATGGTTGGTTTGATTTTGAGATGACAAGTAAATACTATTTTAGAAGCGCTATTGTTAATGAAACGATAAATGTGCGTTAAGACTTACAATTTTAATTCAAGTTATTTGTCAATGTTAGTCTTGAGAAATATGCTTTTTAGTATCTTAAAATTGAAGTTAAGGTATTGACAGTAAGTTTTTTATGATTTTTGTAATTCAGTAATTAAACCTTACAAGACAAATGTTAATTTTAAAACAGAAAAAGCTTCGATATATCATCGAAGCTTTTCCTATTTTAATTCAATAAGTGACTTCTACTCATTAAAATGAATGTATTTTTTAAGATTAGAGTCTTCACAAATAAAGGATAAATTAGTGTTGTAAATACCTTTGTATTCAGAATATACTTGCCCGCAATTTGCTTCATTATAATGGTTAATGATGACCAGTTTTCCGGTATCTAAAAAGCGTTGTGCACCCGATTGATCCCACCAATTTTTTTCGTTATTATAAGATTCATATAGTACACCATCAAATTCTGAAGCGTCTTCGGTCATGTTTTTTGCCATACACTTCATTCCTTTTTCATGCACATAATCACATAAGGCTTGAAAATACGCGATGCCTTCAGCTTCTGTGACTTGAAATCCATAAGTACTGCGGTTAGTGTCATCGTAGGCCCAGTCCATATTATCGAATTCTACCCAATCACAGCCCCAGGCTGCAATTTTATCAATGCGTGCCTTCATGACATCTAAAACGCCGGTTGTGGTTTTATCCACAAAAAACTCATCAGGCCATTCGCCCCATGCTGTAGAAACTAAATAAGGTTTTATTTGCTCGTAATCATCTCTATAGGTTTCGCCCGTACCAATACTAATATATGCGCCAACTTCATTGCCGTTGGCTTGAATAGCTGCAATTGATTCAGGTACACCATCTTGAAATGGATCAACTAAAACATAGCCGTTTTTAGCATTTGCGATAATATCGGCAATGGCATCTGCTTCAAAATTTTCTTGATAGGCTTGGTTGTAGATTGCAATGGCTGTGCTTTGGGTTAAAGTACTGTCATTCGTAATTTGATCTGTGACTTCGTCAGTTGTCTCATCTGAACTAGTATCACAAGAGCAAAGAAAGCATAAACTAAAAAGTAGAGCAATTAAATTCATCTTCATCATAATTCAGGGGATCAGAAAAATTGTTAGTGCAGTATTATAACCACATAGGTATCTATAACAATTAACGTAGATAAAACCCTAAAATGATATGGTTGCTGACAAAGTTCTAATCTTGTTAAAAACCTATTACAAATATCCACAAATAATCCGTTCTCAAATTTTGATTTTCCTATTTTTGCACATGCAAAACAAAGTCCTAATTCTAGACTTCGGTTCTCAATACACACAACTTATCGGTAGACGCGTTCGTGAGCTGAATATTTTCTCTGAAATTAAACCTTTTAACAAACCCCCAGAAGACCTTTCTGAATACAAGGCGGTCATACTTTCTGGTTCTCCTTATTCGGTTAGAGCTGAAGATGCACCACATCCTGATTTATCAGAAATAAGAGGAAAGAAACCTTTATTAGGCGTTTGTTACGGAGCACAGTATTTAGCACATTTTAATGGCGGTAATGTTGAGAAATCGAATACTAGGGAGTACGGCCGTGCTAATCTTTCTATGGTAAACGCTGACAATCCGTTTCTGAAAAATGTCAATATGGGTAGTCAAGTTTGGATGAGTCATGCTGATACGATTAAGCAGCTTCCGGAAAATGCACAACTTTTAGCTAGTACTTCTGATGTTGAAAATGCTGCTTTTAAGTTTGATGGTGAAGAGACTTATGGAATACAATTTCATCCAGAAGTATATCATTCTACCGATGGAAAACAGTTGTTAGAGAATTTCTTAGTAAACATTGCAGGTTTAGCACAAACTTGGACGCCCGATGCTTTTGTAGATACTACGGTTGCAGCGCTCAAAGAAAAAATCGGTGATGATAAAGTTATTCTAGGCTTATCTGGTGGAGTAGATTCTTCGGTAGCAGCAGTTTTATTGCATAAAGCTATTGGTGAGAACTTACATTGCATATTCGTTAATAACGGATTATTACGTAAAAATGAATTTGATGGCGTTTTAAAACAATATGAAGGAATGGGACTCAATGTAAAAGGTGTAGATGCTTCGGCACGCTTTTTGGATGAGTTAGAAGGAGAGAGTGATCCGGAGAAAAAGAGAAAAATAATCGGTCGCGTTTTTGTTGAGGTATTTGATGACGAATCGAAATTAGTGAAAGGCGCAAATTGGTTAGCACAGGGTACTATTTATCCTGATGTGATTGAGTCAGTTTCTGCTACAGGTGGACCGTCTGCAACTATAAAGAGTCATCATAATGTAGGTGGATTGCCTGATTATATGAAGTTGAAAGTGGTAGAGCCTTTGAGAATGTTATTCAAAGACGAAGTTCGTAGAGTTGGAGCGAGTATGCGATTGGATAAAGAACTTTTAGGAAGACACCCTTTTCCAGGTCCTGGATTAGCGATTCGAATCTTGGGAGATATCACAAGAGAAAAAGTAGCAATATTACAAGAAGTAGATCATATTTTCATTAACGGTTTACGAGAATGGGGATTATATGATAAGGTTTGGCAGGCTGGCGCTATGTTGCTGCCTGTGAATAGTGTAGGAGTAATGGGTGATGAGCGTACTTATGAAAAATGTGTAGCTTTACGTGCAGTTGAAAGTACTGATGGTATGACGGCTGATTGGGTGAATTTACCTTATGAGTTTTTGCAAAAAACATCAAATGATATTATTAATAAAGTCCCTGGAGTAAATCGGGTCGTATATGATATAAGTTCAAAACCACCAGCAACAATAGAATGGGAATAAAAATGAATCAATTTATTAAAAATAC
>CALLIG010000384.1 GCA_938009735.1 uncultured Flavobacteriaceae bacterium | reverse complement strand
TCCATAATCCCTACTTGGCGTGCGTTATCATCTTCTACGCCACCTTGTATGTCATAACAGATTACCTCAGCCACATCAAAACCCATGAGTTTTTTAGCAAAAGCTTTTCCCATATTTCCATAACCTATGATGCCAACCACTTTACCTTCTAATTCTAGTCCACGATTACCCTCACGGTCCCATTTACCTGATCTTACTTCTTTATCAGCAGTATGCAGTTTGTTGAAAAGAGAAAGCAACATTCCTAAAGTATGTTCTCCAACAGCGTTTCTATTTCCTTCTGGGGCTGCGGCTAAGAATATATCATTCGATCTCGCGTAAGCTGTGTCTATATTTTCTAATCCTGCGCCTAATCTTCCTATAAATTTAAGTTTGGTTGCTTTTACTAGAAATTCTTCATCCAAAGAAAAACGACTTCTGATTATGATACCATCATATTGATCTATTTTTTGAAGAATTTCTTCTTTTGATGAAGTGTAATCTTCATCATTTTGAAAACCTAAGGCTTTAAACTGATCAATGATTAGTGGATGATTTGTATCTAGGTGTATGATTTTCATGGGGGAATAGAATTTAGATTTTTGGATAATGCGTTTGTGTCAATTCATCGTTTACATTACCGGTATGTGCGGTATTCAGTTTTTCAAAAAGTAAAAGATGTACTTCTTCTCCGTTCATTGTTGAGGGACAATGTTCAACCCCTTTTGGAACAACGATAATTTCTCCTTCATTTACAACCTCAGTACGTTCACGAAATTTCATATACAAAGTGCCTTTTAAGACTTGAAAAAGTTCATCTTCTTTTTCATGAGCATGCCAAACAAATTCATCTTTTACCTTCGCTAGAAGAACCTGCATGTCATCTACAATAGCAATCTGATGCGGGTGCCAATGTTTACTAAAAGAAGAATGTTTTTGTTTTAAGTTTATTGACTTCATAATTTTTAATTTTAAGAAGGAATTAGTTTTTTTGTAAAAACTTAAATACCTAAAATAAGTTTGGCAATCCAGAAGTAGATTAAAATACCAAAAATATCATTGCTTGTTGTAATAAATGGTCCAGTAGCAATTGCTGGATCAATACCTCTTTTGTGAAGGAATATAGGAGTGAAGGTGCCAATAAAACCTGCAACAACAATCACCGCAATTAAAGAAACCGAAATGGCGAGTGCAGTAAGGAAACTTCCTTTCCAGAACCACGTAAATATCAACAGTATAGCAGCTAAAATAATACCGTTTAAAAGAGCTAAAAGAACTTCTTTAAATAATCTATTTCGAGTACTTCCTTTTAAATCATCATTAGCCAAACCTTGAACAATAATTGCACTTGATTGTACTCCTACATTTCCTGCCATTGCAGCAATCAATGGTGTGAATAAAAATAACACCGTGTACTTTTGAAACATTTCTTCAAAATTACCCATAATAACAGCAGCGGCTGCGCCACCAAAAAGCCCTAAAACTAGCCATGGCAAACGAGCGCGAGTAAGTTCCCAAATGCTGTCATCAGCTTCTACATCTTGTGAAATACCGGCAGCTAATTGATAATCTTTCTCTGCTTCTTCTCTAATTACATCTACAATGTCATCAATCGTAATACGACCTACCAAACGCCCAATTTCATCAATCACAGGAATGGCCTCTAAATCATATTTGGACATAATTTTTGCAACCTCTTCGGAATCTTCAGTAACACTCACGGAATCTACTTTAGGAATGTATACGTCTTTGATCAAAGCTGTTGTAGATGCGGTGAGTAGATCTTTTAATGATAGTCTCCCCATTAATTTATCTTCATCATCCACCACATAAATGGAATGAACACGAGTAACGTTTTCAGCCTGAGCACGC
The DNA here is from genome assembly GCA_938009735.1 of uncultured Flavobacteriaceae bacterium. Lineage (GTDB taxonomy): Bacteria > Bacteroidota > Bacteroidia > Flavobacteriales > Flavobacteriaceae > Maribacter_C. Next base: position 14,603 of record CALLIG010000384.1, on the reverse strand, counting down.
ATTTCTTTTACGCATGCAAGAACATTCCAGCTGTCCTTAACTTTTACTAATTCTTTTGCCATTAGTCCACCTGCAGAATCCTCATCATAACGAAGAAGGTCGACTATATCTTTGGCATGCTCTTTATCTTCAATTTCCGAGATAACCTCTTCAACAATTTCTTGCGGAAGTTCAGCAATAATATCTGCGGCATCATCGGTATCTAGTTCATCTAATTCCTCTGCAATTTCCTTAGAAGAAAGATTGCTTAGAATCGCTTCTCTAACATCATCATCTAATTCAGTAAGTACATCAGAGGTCTTGTCACTTTCAAGAAGCTTAATCAGGTAGGTTGCTTCATCTGACTTAAGTTCATTGATGATTTCTGCAACATCGGCATAATGCACCTCTTCCAGAAGAGATTCCAGAGCTGAATCTTTTTGGTTTTCAATCAGCTGTTTGATATTAGCTAAAAGCTCATCTGTGAGTTTAAAGGGTGTCATCTGCTATCTTCTTGGTCAACGCTATAAAATCGGCTACCGCCAATTGTTCAGGGCGTCGGTCAAATATAGCATCTTCTTTGAGAATATCAGAAAGCTCAAAGGTTTTTAAACTATTTCGAAGGGTCTTTCTACGATGATTAAAAGCTGCTTTTACAACTCTATAAAATAATTTTTCGTCACAGGCTAACTTAAAATTTTCTTTACGAGTTAATCGTAAAACACCCGATTGTACTTTTGGTGGCGGATCAAATACTGTTGGAGGAACAGTAAATAAATATGTAGCGTCATAGTAGGCGCCTACCAAAACAGATAAAATACCATAAGTTTTATTACCTTCTTTTTCGCAAATACGAGCAGCAACTTCTTTTTGAAACATGCCTGAAAATTCAGGAATCTGCGCTCTCATTTCCAGCATTTTAAAAACGATTTGTGTGGAAATATTATAAGGGAAATTGCCCGTGATTGCAAACTGTTCTTCTTTGAAAAGCTCCTTTACATCATATTTCAAGAAATCAGCTTCAACGACGTTCATCGTACTCTTCCCTTGCATTGCTTCAGGATGTTCTAATAGAAAGCTATGATTTAGATAATGAATTGACTCGCTATCTAAATCCATGGCGACTAAATCTATCTCATTTTGTAAAAGGTACTTGGTGAGTACGCCGGTACCGGGGCCTATTTCAATCACATTTTTATACCCTTTAAATGAAAGCGTATTCGCGATTTTCTGAGCAATTTCTTCGTCTTTTAGAAAATGTTGACCAAGATGTTTTTTGGCCTTTACCGGACTGTTATCACCTCGTTTTTTGTCGCCTTTCCATGTTTGAAAAGGTTTTTTCTTCTTTTTACTCATACTTAATGTTCGCTGACTATTTTCAGTTCTGTTCGGAATGACACAAACTTACCCGCAAAAAGTTTACCGGCATCTTCTCTTAATCGCGGAGCATCCTCTGCGTAATAACGTTCTAAAGTTTCTTTATTGGTAGTTGTGAATTGTACTGAGTATGTTAATCCACCCATATCTTCTTCAATGAGAACTTCACACATCTTTGCATTTGTAAACTTACCTGTTGCCAATACATCAGGAATATGGGTTTCATTCATCCATTTGAGCCATTCATCATGAACCGATTCTTCGATGTTTGTGGTTACGTTATATATGTACATAGTTCAATTTCAATTTTATTTAGTTAACGGCATCTCCACGTAATATTCTAAAATGTTGCCGTGCCTTAGGAAAATAGTAGCTGTCTTGATAGTTATAAATAATTTTCTCGTACTGAATCTTAGCTTTTTCTGGTTCATTTAGAATAGTACGATAGAGTTCTCCTAATTGAAAATGGGCATCATCTGCCAAAATTCCATTTGCATAAAATTCAATTATTTTTTGATAGTTGAATTTAGCAGCTTCATAGTCTTTTAGCTTTATTAAAAGCTCGCTTTGTTTTAGGAGTGCTTCATCTTCAATTTTTTCACCTTTATGATCTAGCAGAATTCCATTTAATTCGTCTATCGCTTCTTTAGTTTTATTCTGGTAGGCTAACAAGTCAGCACGAGCATATTTTTTTAAGGCTGTCTGTGTGGAGTCTTCTAATGAATTGTCTGAGATCAGCAAACTTAGTTGCATTGCGTCATTCGCAATCAACTGCGAGGTTGAGCTTCGCAATACTTTTAGTTGGGTAAGCGACCAATCAAAATCACCTTTATAGAAACTTGTCTGCGCAACTTTAAAGCGGGCATTTTGACCCAATACGTCATTCTTTAGTCGCTTTTGTATTTGAGAAAAATAGATAAGCGCTTGATTGAATTTTTTATTGAAAACAAGAATATCGCCCAAAGCTAATTTTACAAAAGCTGTTCCTCTTGCGTTTAAAGGTAGTTCAAGGCTGTTCTTTAAAATCTCGATAGCCTCATCAGGCATATCTCTTTTGAAAGTCAAGAAATTAGCATAAGCAATTTGTAATTGAAGTGTTTGGCTTTTGTAACCGTAGATTGCAATTAGTTCCTCATATTGCTTTTGTACCTCGATGAGCTGTTTTTCTTCTGCATTTAATAATTGAATATCAATGAGGTTTAGTTGTGCATTTAAACGGGCAACTTCATCATTTGTGTTTTCAATTATATACTCAAATATATCTTGCGCCGCATCAGTTTCTAAATCTTCAAATGCTATATCTCCCAGGTTTTCTAAGCGTTGTATTGAAGCGCCATCCATGCGTTTGTAAATAGCTTTCTCTTGTCTAAAAGCACTCCCATACTGTTTTTGTTGTATGAATAGCCAACTCAACAATTGATTCCAAGTTACATTAGGGTCTTTTTGAGCATTTTGAAGTAATATGGTTTTGAGCTTTTGATTGTTCTCATTTTCACTATCTGAAGTGATAAAATCATCTATATTTCGAACAACATTTGAAAGTGATGATTTGCCTTCAATTATTAATGATAGATACGAACTGAACATACGATCGATATCGCCTTGCTCACCATAAATACGAGCCATTTGATAATTATAGTCTAATTTAGGATTGAGTTCCATTGCCTTAGCATATGCCTTAATAGCATAGTCTAACAGGGCATACTTTTGAAACCTTAACCCAATACCATAGCCGTAATTTGGATTTTTATTAATAATTGAAATCGCTCGATCATAATATTGATTGGCTTTTTCTGTATTGTTTTGCAAGGTGTAATTATAGCCGAGTTCAATATTGAAAGTTGGGTTTGATCGATCTTGACTAATTGCTTCAAACAGAAATTTTTCAACCTCTTCATAACGCTCCAATTGCTGGTAGCACGTAATTAGTCCTTCAGCATAATCTGTTCTTCGCGGATCTTTTTCTACTAATTTCTCGTAAAAAACAACGGCCTTATCAAACGCCCCATCTTCAAAATAACGCTTTGCTAAAAAGTCATCTTGAGCAGATGCAAAGGTTAGCACCGCGAAATAGGCAACAAGAAAAAGAATTAACCGCATACTCAAAGATAGTTAGAATGCTGTAAGCGTTTGTTAATGGCTTCTTAACCGATAGTTTCAAATCCGCAATACGGCACTAGAACCTCAGGGATTTGAATGCCGTCTTCTGTTTGATAATTTTCTAAAATACCAGCTAAAACACGGGGTAATGCTAATGAGCTTCCGTTTAAGGTATGTGCTAATTGGCTTTTTCCATTTTCGTCTTTGTAGCGTAGTTTCAAACGATTTGCTTGATAGTTTTCAAAATTGGAAACTGAACTAATTTCTAACCATCGATCTTGCGCTGTAGAAAATACTTCAAAATCAAAGGTAAGGGCAGCCGTAAAACCTAAATCACCACCACAAAGTCGTAATACACGGTACGGTAATTTTAATTCTCTAAGAATGTTTTTAATATGTTCTACCATGCCGTCTAAAGCTGTATAAGAGTTCTTCGGATGTTCTACGCGTACTATTTCAACTTTGTCAAATTGATGCAGTCTATTCAGGCCACGAACATGTGCGCCGTAACTACCAGCTTCTCTTCGGAAGCAAGGAGTATAGGCAGTATAACAAATAGGGAAATCTTTTTCATTTACAATCTCATCACGAAATAAATTCGTAACCGGAACTTCTGCTGTTGGAATTAAATACAAATCATCTTCGCCAACATGATACATTTGACCTTCTTTGTCAGGTAGCTGGCCTGTACCTAAACCAGATGCTTCATTGACTAAATGCGGCACTTGCATTTCTGTGTAACCTGCTTCAACATTTTTATCTAAGAAATAAGAAATTAAAGCACGTTGTAATCTTGCTCCTTTTCCTTTGTAAACAGGAAAACCAGCGCCTGCTATTTTTACGCCAAGTTCAAAATCGATAATGTCATGTTTTTTAGCGAGTTCCCAATGCGGAAGAGCATTACTAACCAAAGTTGGTATTTCTCCTTCTTTAAAAATCTCCTCATTATCTTCATCTGTACTTCCTGCAGGTACAGTTTCATGCGGTACATTAGGTATTTGATACAAAAGCGTTTGCAACTCTTCGGCCGCTGTATTCAGTTCATCACCTAAGGTTTTTGACTCTTCTTTTAAAGCAACCGTTTTTTCTTTAAGAACATTGGCTTCTTGCGCTTTTCCTGTTTTGAAAAGCATGCCAATCTCTTTAGATAATTTATTTGATTCAGCTAAAGTTGCATCCAATTTAGTCTGAGTAGCTCTTCTTTTGTCATCTAATTCAAGAATTGCATCTAATAGTGAAGTGGCATCAAAATTTCTCTTTTTTAGAGCAGTTGTGATAGCCTCTTTTCCATCTCGTATGGCTTGTAACTTTAGCATTGTATTTTGTTTGAAATGCAAATTTAAACTAATCCGATGATAAAAAACAGATACATTTATTGTTCATAAGAATCAATTAATTTTAAAGTATGACTTTTGAACATTTTGCATTAAACGTAAACAATGTTTCGGCTGTTGTAAAGTGGTATGTTTCGCATGTCGGTTTGAGTGTTGTGTCTCAACAAAAACAGTTGCCCTTTATGACTTTTTTAGCTGATTCATCTGATCGAGTAATTTTAGAAATTTACCACAGATCAGATGAAATGATGACCAACTTTGAAACCCAGCATCCGCTAACATTTCATTTGGCTTTTGTTTCTGAAAATGCACAAGGGGATAGAGAACGTTTAGAGATTGAAGGGGCAACATTTGTTGAAGAGGTTCGAAAAGAAGATGGTAGTCATTTGATTATGCTTCGTGATCCATGGGGAATGCCATTACAGCTTTGTCAAAGGACGGTGAAATTTTAAAAATCACTTTGCTGTTTCTGAAGGCAAAATCCATTCGTTGTGCCAAAAATAATTCCAGTCCGTATTTGCTAGATCTACCTTTGGATCTACAAAGGCACGGTATGGTTTTCCATTTATACTCACTTTTGAGCTAACTGCGTACACCGAAATATCTTTACCATTTTTCTGATATTCTTTTTTTAGATGTTGCGCAAATTGCCATATAAAATCAGGGTATGCAGCGATTCGTCTATGCTGTTTTTTAGAAAGACGATCGTTAAGGTTTATAATAGTTGGCTTTTGACTTTCCTTGTCAACTACTTTGAAGGTGATTTTGCCTGTCCGACTTCGAAGCATCATGCGCCAACTCAAACGATGACCTTCTTCGGTCCATAGTACATTATCTTTTATGAAATGGTGACGAAGCGGCAGCATCAATTGAAAGATAAAATAAAGACCTCCTAGAATATAAATAACATTCTTAAATGAGGGAGCGTGTGATTGACTATTAGAATACACTTCTTTTTTCTTGAGAAAGATATCACGTATGGTTTCGGGAGTAAAAAAGAAAACGATGAATGCTAAAGATAGAAAGGGGAAAATGCCAATTTGAAAAACTATAGCGTTGAACAGATGAAAGAAGATTGAAACGAAAAATGCGAACTTTCGAGTAGGTTTCCAAAGTAACGCTGGTATGATCAAAAGGTCAAAAAGTATTCCGAAGATTCCAATAATAGTATGAACCCATGGATGTTGTAAAAGCGTTCCAATTATATAGTAGTCAGCCTTAGTTGCCATCAATATTTTAATGAAGCTAAAATCAATCCAATCTCCATATATTTTAGCTATTGAAGCGTATGTATATACAATGAATAGTTGCAGTATGATCATCCATTTGACATAGCTGAACATGTATTCGTTTTTTATTGATGGATTTGTTTTTGCATCTAGCGAATAATTTGCATTTGCTGGAAAAAAGCACATCATTGCTGAAATCAAAACCAACAAATAATAATGATTGTTATAAGACGATTTTTGCATTAAATAGACGGCGGTCCACAAAACCGTAAATGAAATAACGCTAAAGCGATATTTATATCCGAGAGCAATACAAATTCCTAGGCTGCCCATGACAAAAAAATAAATGTACATCCCAATACCAGGTAATGGCTGAAGCCAATTAAATCCTATAAAATTGAATGTAAATTCTGGTTCGATTAGGGTTTGATGAATCCAGCCTGTCATCATTGCTCCGTAGCATTCTAGAGCAATTAATATCCCAAAGAAAATTCTAAAAAGTACTAAAGCACCGTTATCCATTTTTGTAAATAGTAAACGGTTCAAAGCACTCATAACCTTTTAATTATAGAGAGAGAGGTGATTTTATCTTTCGAGAGTTGATCTTTTAAAGCATCTACTGACTCGAATTTATGTTCTTCGCGAAGCCTATCTAGAATATCAATTTGTAATTCGAGATCATAAAGGTCTTGATCAAAGTCAAAGAAATGGACTTCAATTGATTTTTCGGTTCCTGAAACTGTAGGGTTATAGCCAATATTCATCATTCCAAAAACATCAGTACCATTTATATTGCTCTTTACAACATATGAGCCCGTCTTAGGAATTAGTTTGTACGTTTCTTCAATTTGAATATTTGCGGTTGGATAATTCAATTGCTTACCAATACCTTTTCCTTTTTTGACTTTTCCGGTTAGCATATAATTATACCCTAGATAGCTATTGGCGGTCTTAATATCACCTTCAGAAATGGCTTTTCTAATTTTAGTTGAACTTACTGAAACATCATCAATTTCTTGTGCTGAAATTTCATCAACTTCAAAATCTAATGTGTTTCCAAAAGAGATAAGGTCATTAATGTTCGCAGATCGATTTCTGCCAAAACGGTGGTCATAACCGATAATAATTTTTTTTGTTTTTAAATTATTCACCAATAAATCTCTAACAAATTCAGTAGCTGAAAGCCGACTAAACTCTTGCGTAAAGGGGTGAATAATTAAATAATCAAGACCTGAACTCTTTAGAATCTTAGTTCTTTCTGCTATAGTGTTTAGTAGCTTAATATTGGTGTCTTTTTGCAGAACCATTCTAGGGTGCGGAAAAAAGGTAAGTACCATTGATTTTAAGCCTAATGCATTGGCGTCATTTACAAGCCGTTCAAGTATCTTTTGATGACCAATATGAACACCGTCAAAAGTCCCGATAGTAATGGCAGTCCTGTCGTTTTGGCTGTATTTATATATGCTTTGAGCTGTTATCACTAAGAAAAAAAATAAAAAGGCTTATATTTGAATTTGGATAAATTCCCCTTGATGATATCAAAATTACGTCTTGTTTTTACAATTACCATAGCATTTCTATCCTTTTATAGTTCTGCACAAAGTGATTATTGGCAACAAAAAGCTTCAGAGAATAGTTTAGATAAAAACTTTTCAGAACGTTTTGATGTTGATAAAGGGCAGCAATTTTCTTTTGATGAGCAAATGTTCAAAAAGGAATTAAGCAAAGTCTCAGTTGCAAAGAAAAATACAGCAACCGTTTATTTTCCTAATAAAGAAGGAAAGATGACTGCTTTTCAGGTTTTTGAAGCACCAGTTTTATCACCAGAGCTTTCTTTAAAATTTCCTGAAATAAGATCATACGCCGGTCACTCAGTAGGAGCGACGAAATCTAAAATTAGATTTAGTGTTTCGCACAAGGGTATTCAAAGTATGATGGTTCAAGCAGGAAATGAAGGAACCACTTTCATGCAAAAAGATGCTGGTAATAATTATGTGCTTTATACAAGAGATCCTAATTCGTCGCGGAATGCTGATTTTTTATGTTCGACAAAATCTAGCATTGCGGATAATTTAGGCGGTATGACCCAAAGAGTTGTCGATGATCAAGTCTTAAGAAAGTTAAGACTTGCAGTTTCGGCATCAGGTGAATACACGCAATTTCATGGAGGTACCGTTCCTGATGCATTGGCAGCCATTAACGCTACTATAACTCGAATTAATCAGGTGTTCGAGACTGACTTAGCAATTACCTTGGAGTTGGTTACTGGTCTAGATCAAGTAATTTTTACAGATGCGGCAACAGATCCTTATGATGGTAACTTGAATTCACAGACTCAGAATACTCTTGACAATGTATTAGGTAGTGCTAATTATGATATTGGTATTTTACTTAATCAAGCTGGTCAGAGTGATGGTAATGCCGGGTTTATAGGCTCCGTTTGTGTGAACGGTAGAAAAGGTAGTTGTTATGCAACTGGCCAAATTCCACAAGGTGATCTTTTTGATATTGATTTTGTGTCACATGAAATGGGCCATCAACTAGGCGCTAACCATACCTGGTCATTTGAATCTGAAGGTACTGAGGTACAAGTCGAGCCTGCAAGTGGAACTACAATTATGGGTTATGCTGGTATAGTAGGCTCTAACAATGTTGCCGCTAATGGTGATGACTATTTTCACTATGTAAGTATTGTGCAGATTACAGATTATATAAAATCTACTAATTGCGCTGAAACGGTAAGCTTAACAAATGTTGCGCCAGTTATAACACCAACTGGGAATTTTACAATTCCGAAGTCTACACCTTTTGTTTTATCTGCTGAAGCAACGGATGCTGATGTAGATGATGTGCTAACTTTTTCATGGGAGCAAATTGATAATGGTATTGTACCTCAATCTGCTTTTGGTCCAAACAATCCGCTTGGAGCAAACTTTAAATCTCAAGAACCAAGTGTCAGCCCAGAACGTTATTTTCCAAAACTATCTAGTGTGATGAGTGGTCAGTTAACACAATCTAGCCCTAGTATTGGTGCCGCATGGGAAACTCTTTCAGATGTTGAACGCGAGCTTAATTTTGCTTTAACCGTAAGAGATAATGCCTTAGGCGGAGGTCAAGTAGTTTCAGACTTGGTAAATATATTTGTTGAGAATAGTGCAGGCCCTTTTATGGTAACCTCGCAAGGAAGTGCCGTTGTGGCAATAGCAGGAAGTGTTGAAACTATTACATGGGATGTTGCAAATACTAATATATCGCCTATAAATACACAAAGTGTAGATATACTTTTATCGATAGATGGAGGATTGACATTTCCTATAAGTATAGCAGAAAACGTTCTCAATGATGGTACTCATGATATCGTGATTCCGGGTAATCCAACTACTGAAGCTCGTATTATGGTAAAAGCAAATGATAATATCTATTTTGCTGTTAACGCTGCAGATTTTACTATTGAGATTTCTGAAATTGTCATGAATTTCGAAATGATAGAGCAACAAGTATGTCAGACGGATATTTTAGTAGTGCCGTTTACTTATGAAACATATGAAGGGTTTAATGAAGAAGTCACTTTTAGTATTGCTACACCTCCGGCGGGTGTAGTAATCGATGTTTTTCCTGAGACTGCCATTAATGACGATACAGCTGTTGAAATTACATTTGCCAGTACAGAAAATTTAGATGTGGGTTCATACCCCATAAGAGTTATCGCAACATCAGCAAGTATAAGCAAAGAAGTTACGCTTGAGTTAAATGTATATGACACGAATTTTATCGAGCCTGTACTAGTGGCGCCAGCCAATGGGTTAATTGACGCTCCTGCTAATATTATGCTAGAATGGGAAGCAGATTTTCTTGCAACATCGTATGATATCGAAGTAGCGACAGATTCAGGTTTTACTGCTATTGTGGAGTCGGCGACTGTACCTGGGAATTCTTTTTCTGCTAGTAGTTTAGATAATCAAACGCAATATTTTTGGAGGGTAAAACCAAAAAATAGTTGTGGCGAAGGAGTTTTTAGTTCACCGTTTAATTTTACAACTATAGAATTTAATTGTATCAATATTGATGGAGCTGGTCTTCCTGTAAATATTTCAACCTCTGTTGTTCAAACCGTTACATCTGAACTAACAATGTATGATGATTTGGCGATTGCAGATATTAATGTGAATGTAGCTCTCGATCACACCTATCTTGCGGATTTGACGGTCACATTGACTTCGCCTGCTGGTACTACAGTTGTTCTTTTTAATAATTCGTGTGATGACTTTAGAAACGTATCTGCAACATTTGATGATAGTGGGCAAGCCTTCATATGTAGTGCTGTAGCACCTGCAATTCAAGGTACTGTAAAACCTTTAGGTTTGTTAAGTACATTTAATGGAGAATCAACTCTTGGGAACTGGGTGTTGACAGTTTCTGATAATGCACCCGCTGATGGAGGCGTATTGAAATCATTTTCATTAGACGTTTGTGCGGAAGGCGACTTTAGACCCGATGCAGATGCAGATGGTGTTTTTGATGACGGACCTGATCTATGCTTGGGTACGCCTGCAGGGTCAGAGGTAGATGCATCAGGCTGTCCAATTTTGATATTCTCAGCGAATAACTTTAATGTTGAAGTTCAAAGTGAATCTTGCCGTCCTAGTAATGATGGTTCTGTTATTATTACAGTTGTAGAAGAAGTTGATTACACGATTTCTCTAGTAGGAAATGGAGTCAATAGTACAGATACATTTGTAGCACCAACGTATACATTAAGTAATTTGGCTGCTGGAACATATACTCTTTGTATGAATGCAACCGACGGAACTCTTGACTATCGAGAGCAATGCTTTGAAGTTGTAATTACTGAACCTGAAATTTTAAGTGTTTCATCAAAAGCTAACTTAGACGGAAGCTTTGTTGATCTTGAACTACAAGGTGCGTCACTCTATAATATTGAATTGAATGGCGTTGTAACCCAAACAGACGCATCACAATTCACTCTAAATTTAAAGGAGGGTGCAAACACATTAAAAGTAAGTTCTAATTTACCTTGTCAAGGTGTTTACGAAGAACAATTTTTCTTTTCAACGGAGCCTATTGTATACCCTAATCCTTTTACTAACGAGGTTCGGGTTTCATTTGGAGCTAATGTTGAAAATGTAAATGTTAAAATATTTTCAGCTGAAGGAAGATTTATAACAAACAAAAACTATTCAGTTAACGGTGTCGAATTAGAACTCGATCTTTCGACGTTGTCAAACGGATTGTACTTCTTGAAGTTTGAGGCAGAAAATGTAAAAGGAACATCTAAAGTTATAAAGAAATGAGATTTTTAACAGTATGTATTGTTGCAATACTTGTACTTGGATGTAAAAAGAAGGAAGCGCCAAAACCACCTGAAAGTGTGAATTTGACATTCCCTGATAAGAATTCTGAATGTACGACTGGTCAAGATATTAGTGCCACAAGTAGTCAAGTTGAATTCACATGGCAAGCTTCGAGTAATACTGAAACGTATGAGCTTATTGTTACTAATTTGAACAATAATAACAAACAAGATATTACTACAACAGTTACCTCAGCTAAACTACCATTAGAGAAGGGTGCGCCGTATGCTTGGGTTGTAATTTCGAAAAACACGAAAGTAATTGAAACAGCTACAAGTGAAACTAGGCAGTTTTATAATTCAGGTTTTGAATCAACTTACGCTCCATTTCCGGCATTAATAATTGAGCCAAAGATGGGTACATCGGTTTTTAAGGATATTAATAATGATGTCACTTTAGAATGGGTGAGTGGTGATGTTGACAATGACATTGTTGGTTATGATCTTTTCTTTTCTACTGCAAATCCACCAACAGTTCTAATATCAGATGTTGAAGCTAATGTATTAAGTACGAATGTTGGAGTTACTTCTGATACTGTATATTACTGGAGGGTTGTGACAAAAGATTCTGAAGGGAATACTTCTGATTCAGGAATTTTTGAATTTAGAGCGCTATAATATTTAAAGTTAATTTGCCCTAGGTCCCGTTAAATTGGTTCATGGTGTTTTTAACTCCAGATAGTACAAATGAGCGTATTATTTCACTAGTCTTTTGAAGCCTTTCATTTAGTGTTTCTTTCTCAATATCATTCCATTCTCCAAGTACATATTCTACTTGTCTTCCTTTGCTAAATGCTGATCCAACTCCAAAACGAAGTCTATTGTAGGTGTTTGTTTGCAATACATTTTGGATATCTTTTAGTCCGTTATGACCACCATCGCTTCCTTTTGTTTTCAAGCGAAACGTACCGAAATCAAGATTTAAATCATCAGTAATAACTAATATATTTTCTACTGGTATTTTTTCTTTATCCATCCAATACTTTAATGCTTTCCCGCTTAAGTTCATATAAGTAGAAGGTTTTAAACAAAGTATACTTCGCCCTTTTACTTTAAAGGTTGCAATATCGCCAAGTCGAGCAGTTTCAAAAGTAAAATCTTCTTTTGTTGCTAAATTGTCTAATACCTTAAAACCAATATTGTGTCGCGTTTCTGCGTATTCGCTTCCAATATTTCCTAAGCCTATAATCAAGAATTTCTTCATTGTATCAGGTTCATCTAAAAGTGTGGTAGTTCTACCGAATAATAGTTTTAAAAACTTAAACATCCTTGTAAAAATACAAAAGCATCCGCCAAATGACGGATGCTTTTTATTTGTATGAGAAAGTATATACTAGTTTTCTCCTCCTTCAGCTGTCGCTTCTGCTCCTTCAGCTGCTTCTCCTTCTGCTCCTTCTTCACCTTCTTCTTCATCTTCTTCAACTTCAACTGCAGCACGTGCAGTTTTAACTTGAACAACAACGGTACTTTCAGGGTGTAAGATGTTGAAATCATCATTCAATAGGCTACCTACTGAAACATTTTCACCAATCTTTAATTTCGAGATATCGATATCAAAGAAATCAGGCAATTTGTCTGGTAATGCTTTAATGGCAAGCTTTCTTTTTCTAAACAATAAACGACCACCATTACGAACTCCAGGAGAGCTTCCTAATAGTTTAACAGGTATGTTCATTGTAATTTCGATATCATCAAAGATTTGGTAAAAGTCAATATGCAAAATTCTATCCGTTACTGGGTGGAATTGAATGTCTTGCATAATTGCTTTTAGCTTTCCTTCGCCTAAGTCAACCTTTACGGTATGTGCGGCAGCGGTGTACACTAAATCTCTGAACGCTAATTCAGGTGCTGAAAAGTGTAGTGGTTTATCCCCTCCGTATACTACGCAAGGAACCATTCCAGCATTACGTAGGGCTTTCGTTGCCTTCTTGCCCACGCTTTCTCTTTCTGATCCTTTAATTGTAATTGACTTCATTTGTTTAATTAAATATTACTAGTTAATAAAAATATTCTTCTTTTGTCTTCAACGTATTACATCAAAAATTTAGATGATATTGAAGTGTTGTGATGTACTCGGTGCATTACATCAGCAAATAAATCGGCACATGTCAATACGCGTACTTTGTCACTTTTACTATCTATTGGAATTGAATCTGAAATAATTAATTCCTTTAATTGAGATTTCTCAATGCGTTCATAAGCATTACCCGAAAGTAGACCGTGAGTTGTTATTGCTCTCACGCTTAAGGCGCCTCTTTCCATCATCAAATCAGCAGCTTTAGTTAAAGTGCCTGCTGTGTCAACCATGTCATCAACCAAAACCACATTTTTTCCTTGTACGTCGCCAATAAGCTCCATATGAGAAATTACGTTTGCTTTAGCTCTTTGCTTGTAACAAATTACTACGTCGCAACTTAATGCTTTTGAATAGGCATATGCTCTTTTAGAACCGCCCATATCAGGAGAGGCAATAGTTAAATTATCAAGATTCAATGATTTTAAATAAGGTAGAAACATAGTCGATGCAAATAAATGATCAACAGGTTTTTCAAAGAAACCTTGAATCTGATCTGCATGCAGATCCATTGTAATGATGCGAGTTGCGCCTGCTGCTTCTAACATTTTTGCAATTAGTTTTGCGGCAATCGGTACTCTAGGTTTGTCTTTTCTGTCTTGTCTTGCCCAACCAAAATATGGCATTACAGCGGTTATGTGCCTTGCTGAAGCTCTTTTAGCAGCATCTAGCATTAATAACATTTCCATTAAGTTTTCAGAACTAGGGTGCGTAGAACCTATAATGAATATACGTGCTCCACGAACTGACTCTTCAAATGAAGGTTGAAATTCGCCATCACTATAACGGGATATTAAAACATTGCCTAAATCGGTACCATAAGATTTTGCAATTTTCTCAGCAAGAGCTGTACTCTTAGTACAAGCAAAAAATTTTGGTTCTGGAACTTGGTATGCCATGATGGTTTAAATTGCTTTTATGTCCTGATTTCTAAGGAGGTGCAAATTTAAAAATTTATTTGTGTTGCTAAAGGATAATTGTTGTTATTTTCAATTGAGGATTGAAATAATTTTTTAGCTTTGCACACCGAATTTTGGTAATGCTCGAGTGGCGGAACTGGTAGACGCGCTGGATTCAAAATCCAGTTCTTCGGAGTGCGGGTTCGATTCCCGCCTCGAGTACTTATAAGCCCTGTTAAT
>CALLIG010000383.1 GCA_938009735.1 uncultured Flavobacteriaceae bacterium | reverse complement strand
GTTTTCTATCGGATTCATAATGATGCCGTGGAAATTATTTTTGTGGTTGATAATCGGCAGCACTTTGATGGATAGATAGTTTTTTTCTTTTATCTTACACAAAATAACAATGCACTTACATCTTGCGACGTAAGTGCATTTCTTGTCTTTGTTACTGTATTTTGTCCCCATCGACTTGTAGACTGTCGGACTAAGTCCGCTGCCTTTTGCCGTATGTTGACTTTAAAGTCAACACGAGCAACACAGTTTTTTAATTGTCAGTCTGCTTTGTATTGGACAGCGGGGATTATCGGACGCTATGAACGCAACGATGCTATTCCATCAATTGACATTGCTAAACGTATGGCGGATGCTTTTGAAGTGAGTTTGGATTACTTGGTTGGCAATGCTGTACAAAAAATGGATAAGGCTACTTTGAATCGTGTCATAGAAATTGATAAACTAAAACCCAAAGACAAGGAAATGGTTTTTACTTTCCTTGATGCTTTTCTTACCAAAACTAAATTGCAAGGTTTGATTTAAATCCAATCTTGACTACATAGTAAAAGCCACTTACATTTCGCAATGTAAGTGGCTTTGTTGTTCTTGCTTCGTAGACACCTTGCGGAGCAAGGGCGCTAGCGACGATTACTTTTTAGTCCTCCGCAGGGGGCATGCCAGCGGGACAATTCCAGCGGACGTGTTTTTATTATTTTTCACTCTTCTTCAGAGGTGGTCCCAGCGGGTACTCTGCGACAGCATCTCTGTACTTTGCGACAAATACCTTCTCTTCCCACTAGTTTAGCTATTTCTTAGTTTTTTTCCTAATCTAAAACAAACATACAAGCGACAATTTTAGCGGCGCTGTTCTTTTTACTCTTCTTCAGAGATGGAACTAGCGGGAACCGCGGGATTAAAAACTCCAGTTTAACGGATCTACCTTACTTAAAGAGGTAACATTCGGTACTAGATTTGTTTCACCAATAGTTAAATAGTTAAGAACTACTGAAAACTCTTCTAAATTTTTGATAGTCTGACTTTCAGATATGTATGGAAGCTTTTTCGACAAATAATATAAACTTTCATTAGTCATAATCATTGCTCCTATATGTATATTCTTCATCCCAGCATTATCTTCAAGAAAATAAAAAGAAATAATTTTTCTATCCTTAAATGTAAATAAATTTCCAACTTTTTCAAGATAACTACAACTATCAATTTCAAGACATAATTGGGTTATCCCTACTACTTCATCCACTATATAATTATTAGACAGATCTATGTCTGTTAAATTTTCTTTTAAGTATAGTTTATAATTATTTTGTCCATGTCCAAATTGATAAAACTTGTTTTTATCGTTGGCATGTAGTTTAAAAGAATCAGGTAGAATCATACTCCCCCGATCATATTTAAGTTCATTCCATGATAAAAAAAATTGATCTTTTGCATTAAGTGAATATTCCCATGTGCCATAGGGTTTTTTATTCTTCAAAATACCAGTTCTTACAATTTCTTTTTCAATTTTGGGAGAAAAATACGCGTGAGAAGATATTTTAATTATATTATCATTCTCAACTTGGGTATTATCAGAATATGAACACGCACTAATAAGAATTAACCCCCAAAATATATTACTTATTTTCTTCATTATACATTTTTACTTCAAATTTCATTTTTACATTTTCTCTTACAGGTATAGTTAGAGATGCTTCAACTCCACTTCCTGTTTTCGTTTTAGTTATAGTAGTACTTTCCATTTTATTAGTATAAAAATTGTATACTCCAAAATATATTTTAGCATCATTTATACTATTTTCATTACCCAGTTTCGATTTACTCGTCATTGTAATTTCATCTGTTCTTAAATTGACAGATGTGCTTTGTTCCTGTGTTACAGTAATTCCCTGTCCCATTGAAATTTTACCACTCTTAATATTTTTCAGCTCTGCTTTAGTCCCTATTTTAAAATCTATCAAAGGTTTATCCTTTGGTTCTACATATACACCATTAGTGTAATTACCTGAATCAAAATATTTTCCTGCATTAGTCTTCCATTTTATATATGCTTTAGTGTCTTGCCTTACTTCCGTTTTAAATGCAACTGGCCCTGACTTTATTTCTGTTTTACTTAAAGAATGCTGTCTTGTTTTTGATGTTTCAACAGTTTTAGAGTCAGATGTATATGCCATTGCCGCAAACCATTGCCGAAATCCTTCCGCTGCATACGAGAATGCTCCATTAATAGAATTATGAGGAAGGTTTTTCTGTAGTCCTCGCTTGGACCACCCCTAAAAAACAGAGGTAACTAAAAAGCACGGACGCTGGCGCTATCCGCTCCTGCGGTAGTGCCTTGCATTCAACTTGGCTCTGCCAACTATGCACCTAACTAACAGCATAAAATTCATCCAAAACTTCCACCTTTAATATCCCTCTCCCCTCCGTTGTCCCGTCCCCAAAAAACAAAATTAACAAAAAGCACGGACGCTGGAATAATCCTAGAAGAAGAAAATTTAAAAGAAGGTAAAGAAGAAGATAAAAAATAACCCCCAATTAAAACACGTCTACTAAGCTTTAAAAGTTTAGTAGACGTGTTTGTATTTTTTCCAAGGCATTTTTCCCAAAACACTCCTCTCCCATTTTCATATGGCCACCCATAATAATAAATGTCCCTTATCCAAAACTGATTCCCTTATCCAAAATTAAAAACCCCCTTCCTCTAAAACTTATATGTGCGCCAAGAGTAAAAATACCGCTGACCTGAATCTTATTTCCCTATCAAAATAAAAACACCCCTGCCTGAATAATTATTTCCCCACCAAAAATAAAATATACCCCACCCAGAATAATTCCTGATTGGTTTTAAAATCAAATGGTTAGGTGTTTTAGAAAAAATAGTAAAATATATTTTCAGCCTGCAATCCTTGTCAGTATTAAGTTTTGTAAAGGCATTGTTACATAAATTAAAAATAATCAACATATAATGAAACCAAATAGATACACTCTACGATAAAATAATTACAAATTTTATTATTTCACCCCCAAGGTTTTTTTTTCAAAAACTAAATAGTTGGAAAAAAATATCTTTAAAAAAAACTGAAGCGTATGTTTATACCAAAGTTTAAAACCCCATTCATGGGATCGACCGAATCCAAATTTACAGAGACTGCTCAGCAATTTATTGCAGGTCTTACAGGCAATCCACTCTTCCCTGACATTGCCAAACCGCTCAAAGAATTCAAAACTATTTTCGACAAATACTTTTTGTCTATTCCCTCACCAAGTCTTCGTAACACAGTTAACGTTGCTGCCAAGAATGCTAACCTGAAAGAAGCAAGAGTAGCGATGTTGCGATTGACTTACCTTGTTTCTTATCAAGCTAATTTTAATGAAGAAGCAATGAAGTCTACCAACTTGGCGGTGACTCAACCTGCTCAACCAAAAGGACTAGTTGGTCTGGTCGAAGAAATGGGAATGGCGACTAATGGCGAAGATGGTTTGGTCATGGTTTTTTGCAAAAAGGATGTTAACGCCACGAAATATTATGTAAGAGTTTCTTTGGATGGAAAAGAATGGTATAAGTTTAGCGAAAGTACTTCGCGTCGAGTGAAGGTCAAAGGACTTCCTGTAGGCGTTAAGTTATATGTGCAGATGCAATTGGAAAATGCAAATGGCTCAAGCCCTTGGAGTAATACGATGACTGGAAAAATTGCAGAGTCGGATGTGATTGCGACGATACATAAATAATAGTTAACGACTTAGATATCTTTTGAAACCCTGCTAATTCTTTTGGTAGGGTTTCTTATTTTTAAAAGAAAAAGATTTTAAATACGTTTACTAAACTTTTAAAGTTTAGTAAACGTATTTGAAACTGTTAAGGTTAAATAATTTAAGCCTCGCTGGTTTTTGACTTTGTATTGGTTTCCCATGGTTTTCTTTTTTGTAAGTTAATACTTGCCTATTGAAAAAAAAGCTACCTCGTTTGAGATAGCTTTTTTTATTCTTGGCTATGGAAGGCGGAGCCTTCTTGAATGCTTGGAACTGCCACAGAGTGACAATTCTAGCGTCCGTGCTTTTTAGTTACCTCTATTTTTTAGCGGTGGGTCGAGCGCAGTTTTATTCTGCTTAACTGGTATCGTATATGCGCAGTCAGCCCGCATAGGGCTGATTGCGCATATACATTGTGTGTGCGGTCATTATTTTCTTTGTTTAATTAAATGCAGTTCGAAATTCCACAGGGGTTTGCTTTGTTTTGGACTTAAACAATTTACTAAAAGATTGTGGATGTTCAAACCCTAATCCGTATGCAATCTCACTCACGGATAAATTGGTAGTTGATAATTTCACTTTTGCTTTTTCTATTAATTTATGGTGAATATGTTGTTGAGTCGTTTGCCCTGTTAAACTCTTTAGCATACTGCTTAAATAGTCAGGCGTAAGATTTAAATTTTGGGCAATATCTTGAACGGATGGCAACCCATTATCTACAACATTATCACGGTTAAAATAATTCTCTAAAAGCTGCTCCAATTTATCCAATATTTGGTGATTGGAAATTTTTCGAGTCAAAAATTGTCGCTGATAGAACCGCTCTGCATAGCCGAGCAATAACTCCAACTGACTGATGATTATTTGTTGACTGAACTGGTCAAGGTTGGTCTGATATTCGGTCTTTATATTTTGCAGTATTCCATTCACAATATGCTCTTCTTTTTCTGATAGGAAAAGTGCCTCCCGAACTGAATAATTCAAAAATGAATATTTTTTGATGTTTGTTGCCAGCAAAGTTCCAAACAAAAAATCAGGATGAATGGCTAAAATCCATCCTGAAGGATTACTCTTTGCATCCTCCTCTGTCAATTGAACCGAAATAACCTGCTCAGGAGAAAAAAAAGTCATCAACCCTTCATCAAAATCATAAGACTGTTGACCATATCTATATTTACCAGTTACATTTCGTTTTGTGGAAATAGTATAAAATTGTTGCACCCATTTCAATTCATTGTTTTCAGGTGTTGGATTTATTTTGCTGTAATCTATTAAACTAATCAACGGATGCTCTGGTGGAGACATGTTGTTGAAGCGATGAAGGTCGCTTATAGTTTTTAGCCTTGTCAAGTTTGAATAAGACATTATTTCACAATTTAAAAGGTAAAGATATTTGCAGAATTACCGTACTTAGAAAGGAAAACTTACCCCTGTCACTTCCTTTGCCCAATCCCATAGTTTAGCATTCAGGTTTTCATCTAAAGCTGCTGTATCAATTTTTGCTAAAGCTGGCTTGCCTTTTTGTTCCTTAGGTCCATCTGGCCCCCAATATTGTCCTCCTTTGGCATCTTCCTTCAAACAAGCTGCTAAGGTAGGTTGTGCACCATCTTTGGCAGTCATTAAATCAAGAGAGGCAAGCATACCCTTGTCCATATTTTTTTGTAAGTCCGTTTTACTAAAACCAGGGTGAGCCGCCAATGATATGATTTGGCAATTATTGCTTCTAAGTCTTTTTTCAAACTCAAGAGCAAAAATTATATCTGCCAATTTGCTTTGCCCATATTCTCTCCAATTACTATACGCCTTTTCCAAACGGAAATTATCAAAATCAATAACTGCCCCTTTATGTGCAATACTACTTAAAGTGACCACTCTTGAACCTTTTGTAGATTCCAACAACTTAAATAAATGACCAGTTAAGGCAAAATGACCAATGAAATTCACTCCAAACTGACTTTCAAAACCATCTTCTGTTTTTGATGGTGGTGGAATCATAATTCCTGCATTATTGATTAGTAAATCAAGTCTTGATTCTGTTTCTAATACTTTATTTGAAAATTCTTTAACAGCACTTAGGCTTCCCAAATCCAACTGACCAAAAACAAGTTCGCCAGTTCCGCCTTGCGCTTTCATTCTCTTTATTGCATTTAACGCTTTTTCTTCATTACGACAAGCAACATAAACTTTTGCTCCTTTCTGATATAAGTCCAATGCTGTTTCAAATCCTATTCCTGTATTTGAACCTGTTACAATAGCTGTCTTTCCTGATAAATTCATAATTTCTATTTTAAATTAAACAATAGCACAAAGATGAAGACTTTCGAAATGGACAATGTAGTCAAATCCGTGAATGTTGTAGCTGAAAATGACTTTTGATTAATATTGAATTGGTACGTTATTTTTTTCTAATACCGCACAACGTCTCACCTAGTCGCCGTACGGAGCTTTGCGGAATATAGACGACTAGGCGTTGTGTGTGCTGGCTTTTATGTTATACATATTTTTGATGCAAGTTTTAGCAGCAGTTTTTTATACAAACTCTGAAATACATCCACCAATTATTGCACTAGTAATTAACCAATATGAAAAGTGATGTATGAAATACAATTTGTCTTTTTTCTCCAAAATAGTAATGATGCCAATAAAAGGTAAGGCAAAAACAAATGCGTTAATTATGCCATGGAATATGCCGTGTCCAAAATGCCGATGTTTGTCGCCATATTTGTTCAAAAATTCATTTACGATTTTTTCTGATTCTTGATTTCCGAGCATTATATCAGTAAAGAATAATTCGTAAAAACCCATTTGATGAATTATGAGATTGATATATCCATAAACTAAAGTAAAGCTAAGCAGAAAGAGAATAATAATTTTTGAGATATTTAATTCACTTCTTTTAGTAAATTCTAGTTTTGAATATTTACTTATTAGTGATTTAGGATGATACCAATAACTACCGATAATCAATGGGATAAAAGCAATTAAAAAAAAAGCTAAATAGTTTAAATTCATGTCATCTTAGGTTTTTAATTTTAAGTTTTGTTTCGCTTGCATCGAACGTCAGTCTGTGAAAAAACTAAAACGTGATTTTTGAAAACCAAATTTAGTTTTACAGAGGTTTCGTTCTTGAAACTATTGATATGTTATCGTTTGTAAATTTTTTGTTATTAAAATAAAATTTGCCACAAAAAAATCGTCAAGAGGTTTTTTCACAGACTGACGTCCCCGGCTACACACAGTAGCGACCTTTTGGGAGCTATTGTGTGTGCCTTGAATGTACACGTATACCTTTATCTGAAGATAAAGATAATATTTCGAGATAAGAACTCGAAACTCTAGGGAGATGAAAGTTCTCCTATCGCACAAATAAAGTGAATGCGATTAGCAAGCCGCAAGGGTGCATACTGTGAAGTATAATCTGAAGTAAGCGGGACTACAAAAGTTGGAATGCACGAACAGGAACTGCATAAGAAGCATATAAGGAGGTCGAGGTAGCAGATCATACCGAAGGCTGGTCATTTTACGAACCTTGAATAAAGGGGGGAACCACAACCGAAATATGTAGATGCAGGCAGCTTCAACAGAAAGAGCGTGGACTTACCGAGATGAACAAGTGTAGTTTTTGTGTCAACAAAAACCAAATGTCCGGTGGACATTTGACGGAGTGAACCGCTCGCGGGCGGGGAAGCTATTACTCTAGCTTCGTTTTGCTAGAAGCCAAGAAGTCAGCAGAAGTCATAGTAGTAAAAGTTAAGGCTTGTTTTCAATATTCCACGAAGAGGTGGAGAGCGAAAACCGAAGGCACTTTTATGAAGGACTGAATCCTAAACGTTGGAAGAATTATTATGCCTACCCAAAGCTTAATGCTGACCAGCAATGGAGCATCGCTAAGGGTAATGCTGATAGGGAAAACAACAAACTTCATTTGGTGTAAAGAGCATTTGAAGTCATGTTTAGGAAACCGCCGAGTACGAGATCCGTACGCTCGGTGGTGTGAGAGGCGCACTCCGCTCAAAGTTTACTTTGGGCGGAGCCGTCTACTCGATT
>CALLIG010000382.1 GCA_938009735.1 uncultured Flavobacteriaceae bacterium | reverse complement strand
AAACCGATTAGATCTTGATTCTGATAATGATGGTATTCATGATGTAGTTGAATCTGGTGGTACTGATACCGATGGAAATGGAACTGCCGACGATGATGACGATAATGTTGACAACACAACAAGCAATGGTATTCCAACTTCAGCAGGAGGAGGAAATACTCCAACAGATACTGGGGCTGACGGATCACCTGACTATATAAATTTAGATAGTGATGGCGATGGATGTAGCGATGCCAATGAAGCTTATGTTAGCGCAAATGCTGACGGAGGTGACGGAGGTCAATACGGTACGGGAACACCAGCAGCCACAGGAGCAAATGGTTTAGTAACCGCAGCTGCATATAATACAGGGACTGTAGCAACAGTTACTGATGCTGCAGATGCAACAGCTTGTGATATTATTGATTCAGATGGTGATGGTATTTTTGATGATGTAGATATAGATGACGATAATGATGGCATACTTGATACCATTGAAGGAACATTAGATACAGATGGTGACGGAATATTTGACGCCTTAGACCTTGATTCCGACAATGACGGTATTCCAGATATTATTGAAGCAGGTGGTGTAGATACAGATGGCGATGGTCAAATCGACTATCCAACTCCTGGCGATCCAATGTCAATGGATGATACGAATATGGATGGATTAGATGATGGCGTTGCCACTTCTCCCCTTCCGGATACTGATTCAGATGGTGACGGATTAGTTGACAGATTAGATCTTGATTCTGATAATGACGGTATTGCTGATATTGTTGAAGCAGGTGGCACAGATGCAAATGCTGATGGGCAAGTAGATTATACTACGCCTGGTGACCCGACGACAATGGTAGATGTTGATGGAGATGGATTTATAGATACTATAGATACTGATGATAATTCTATTGCCGGAGTTGGAGATGGAGGTACGGCTTTACCAGATACCGATACTGATGGTGATGGATTTCCTAACCGATTAGATCTTGACTCTGATAATGATGGCATTCATGATGTTGTTGAATCTGGCGGTACTGACACCGATGGAAATGGAACTGCAGACGACGACGACGATAATGTTAATAATACTGCTACCAATGGCATTCCTACTTCAGCTGGAGGAGGAAATACCCCAACAGATACTGGCACAGACGGATCTCCAGATTACTTAAACTTAGATAGTGATGGTGATGGATGTAGTGATGCTAATGAAGCCTATGTAAGTGCAACTGCTGACGGAGACGACGGAGGTCAATATGGCACAGGCACACCAGCTGCTATAGGTGTAAACGGTTTAGTAACCGCAGCTGCTTATGATACTGGAGTAGTATCTGCAGTAACAGATGATACTGATGCTACAGCATGTGCTGTTATTGATACTGATGGAGACGGAGTTACTGACGATCAAGAAAATGCAGACGGAACTGACCCTAATGACCCATGTGATTTTGTAATCGCTAGTATTACAGAAGTTCAAAGTGGCGATTATCGTGTTGCTGATTGTGATGGCGATGGAGTTACTAACGAAGTTGAAATTTTAGATGGTACAAATCCAGAAGATCCATGTGATTTTGTTTCTGCAAATATCACCCTAGCTCAATCGGGAGATTATTTAATCGAAGACTGTGATGGTGATGGCGTACTAAATGATACTGAGATTACTGATGGTACAAATCCAGATGATCCTTGTGATTTTATTGAAGCTAGTATTACGCTAAGTACTTCTGGCAATTGGATAACTGCAGATTGTGACGGAGATACAATCCAGAACGGTCAAGAAATAACCGATGGTACAGATCCGTATGATCCATGTAGTTCAATTGGTGGAATACCACCCGCGGGATCGAATTGTGATATGACCGTTGCAGTTGAAACAGATTTAGTAAACCCAGGTGTAAATGATGGTATATTTCAAATAAATAATATAGAATCTTACCCAAATACGGTTAGAATTTATAATCGCTGGGGTATTCTAGTATTCGAGACAGTAGGATATGATAACAGTAGTAACGCGTTCAGAGGTATATCTAATGGAAGGTCCACTATTCAAATGGATAAGGAATTACCTGTAGGCGTTTATTTCTATATCATTGAATACGTTGAAGGTGGCATTTCAAATACCTTGGACGGATACCTTTACGTAAACAGATAAAAATATACCCCGAATTATAATAGTAAAATAAAAATCATGAAAAAATTTATAATAACACTAGTTTTTCTGTCAGTCTCTATTTGGAGTCTAAAAGCACAGCAAGATGCTCAGTACACGCAATATATGTACAATACTATTGCTGTGAACCCGGCATATGCTGGGTCACGTGGTGTGTTGAGTATTAATGCTTTACATAGATCGCAATGGGTAGGTCTTGACGGTGCACCGACCACACAAACATTAAACTTTCATACACCAACTAGAGGAAGACTTGGTGTTGGTTTATCAATAGTTAATGATCGAATCGGTAACGGTACAAACCAAGATACTTATTTTGACGGGGTAGTATCTTATACAATACCTACTTCAGAAACAGGTAAATTATCATTTGGTATAAAAGCTGGCGGTCATTTATTAAATATCGATTTTAGTCAACTTCAGAATTATAATAACGAAGCTTCTTCAGTAGGCTTAGGTAATATTGATAAGAAGTTTGCTCCGAATTTCGGTGCAGGTATTTATTATCATACAGATCATTTTTATGCCGGTCTTTCTGTTCCTAATTTCTTAAAAACTGAACATTTTGACACTTCTAGTGTTAGTTTAGCACAAGAGCGAATGAACTTTTATTTTATTACAGGATATGTTTTTGATCTTAACCCGAATTTAAAATTCAAACCAGCGGCTTTAGTAAAGGCTGTAACTGGTGCTCCTTTACAAATAGATTTTTCTGCTAATTTCATGATCAATGATAAATTCACATTAGGAGCTGCATATAGATGGGATGCTGCATTAAGCGCATTAGTTGGTTTTCAAATTACCGATCAATTCATGTTAGGTTTAGCGTACGATAGAGAAATAACAGAGCTTGGTAGCTCTTCTTTTAATGCTGGTTCTTTTGAAATTCTTTTACGTTATGAGTTACGAGCTAAATATAAAAATGTAATAGCACCTAGATTCTTCTAAACAATACAGAAATGAAAAAATCACTAACCAAAATGTTTTTTGTCATATTTATAGCACCTGCGTTATTATCTGCACAAGATAAAAACACTATTAAAGCTGATAAAGATTTTGACAATCATTCGTATGCAAAAGCTATAGATAGCTATGAATCTTTAGTAGACAAAGGCTATAGCAATCAAGATATTTACACCAACCTTGCTGATGCAAATTATCAGAATGCCAACTATGTTGAAGCGGCAAATTGGTATAGTAAACTATTTAAGTTAGAGAACGCCACGATCGATGCTGACTACATGTATCGATATGCACAATCATTAAAGTCTTCAAAAGAATATGAAGCGTCTTCTATATGGATGCAAAAATATAAAGAAGCCAAAAGTGCTGATGTACGAGCTAAAAAAATTGCTGATAATCCTGATTATTTAGAACAAATTGAAAAGCAATCTGGGCGATACGATGTTAAAAGTTTAGCTATCAATTCAAATGCTTCTGATTTTGCCCCGGCATTTAAAGGAGAACAATTAGTATTTTCTACTGCTAGAGATACAGGTGTAACTTCTAGAGTTATTCATACATGGAACAACAAGCCATTTACCAACTTGTACACGGCAAACGCAACTTCTAATGGAGATTTTAATTCTGCAACTAGATTATCCTCGTTAAATAAAAAAACACACGAAACTTCGGCTGTATTTACAAAAGATGGTTCAACTGTTTATTTTACACGAAATAATTCAGATAACGGCAGTTTCGCTAGAGATGCTAATGGCGTAAGCCGGTTAAAAATCTATAGAGCAAATCTTACTGATAGTAAATGGACAAATATTACCGAACTTCCTTTTAATGGTGATGATTTTTCAACAGCGCATCCTGCATTGAGTCCTGATGAAAGAAAATTATATTTCGCTTCAGATATGGCTGGCACACATGGTGCCTCCGATATTTTTGTAGTAGACATTAATGACAATGGCAGCTTTGGTGTTCCTCAAAATTTAGGAAATACTATAAATACAGAAGCTCGTGAGACCTTTCCATTCGTAACTGATGAAAATGTGCTATACTTCGCTTCAGACGGACATCCTGGTTTAGGTGGTTTAGATGTTTTTGCTACTAAAATTGATGATATGGATTATCTGTACATCGTCAATACCGGAAAGCCAGTAAATAGCGAGCAAGATGATTTTTCATTCATAATCAATGATGAAACTAAAAAAGGTTTTTTTGCTTCAAACCGCGATGGCGGACAAGGTGGTGATGATATATATGGATTTACTGAAAATAAAAAAATAGACTTGAGCTGTAATACGATAGTTTCAGGTATTATTAAAGACCAAAAAGATGGCTCACTTATCCCTGGAGCTCAAATAACATTAACAAATGCTGAGGGAATTACATTAGCAGAAACTATTTCAGAACTTGACGGTTCTTTTACCATAGAAGGTGATTGCCGTGAAGGAAATTACAAATTGACAGGTATTAGCGAAGGCTACAATTCAGCAGACGCAACATTTGCTTCTGTTAATGCTCAAGATAATGAAGGTATAGAAATTAGTTTAATTAAGATTCTACAAGAAGCACCTTTAGGAACAGATTTAGCTAAATTCTTAAATCTTAACCCTGTCTATTTTGATTTAGACAAGTCAGATATTCGACAAGATGCGGCAACAACGTTATCTTCTGTTGTTAATTACTTGAATGAATTTCCTAACATGAAAATTCAAGCGCAGTCTCATACTGATGTAAAAGCAAGTACGAGTTATAACGATAGATTATCAAAAAGAAGAGCTAAAAGTACAGTTGCCTACTTAATTGGTAATGGTATTGATGAGTCACGTGTTAGCGGACAAGGTTTTGGAGAGTCTAAATTAGCCAACGACTGTACCACTTTAGAAAAATGTACGGATGAGAAACATGAAGAAAATAGAAGGTCAGAATTTATCGTAATCGAATAGAAAAAATAAACAACCAACTCAATCTAGGTCATTCATTACGAATGGCCTTTTTTGTTGTATTAAACTCATTATTTTTATTCATGAAATTATAAGTATTTCTCCTTATTCTAAACTAATTTTGCAGCAGACAACGGAAGATTGAAAATGAAACTATATTTCGGTAAAGCTGCAAAAACTTCATTAGTTCTAATATATATTGTTATTGCCGCTGGGGCTATTGTTAGAATGACAGGTAGTGGTATGGGTTGCCCCGACTGGCCAAGGTGTTTTGGTAATTTTATTCCCCCGACAGATATTTCAGAAATAGTTTGGACCTCGGATAGAGAATTCAATAAAGGGCAAGTTATTATAGTTGAGGAAGCTTTACAGGTTGCAAATAAGGATTTTAGAACAGCTTCAGTTTATAATCCAAATAATTGGGAACCATACACCAAGCATGAATACGCAACTTTCAACCCAGTTCATACCTGGATAGAATATATCAATCGCTTAGCTACAGTTTTACTTGGCATTCCCATGCTTCTCATGTTGTTGTTCTCATTTTGGTGGTATAAAAAGGACAAGGTTGTAACTTTTGTTTCAATTTTGACCATTGTTATTTTAGGTCTTCAAGCCGTTCTGGGTAAGCTTGTGGTAGACACGAATTTAAAACCTACAATGATCTCGGTGCATTTGATCCTTGCTTTGGTTCTTCTATTTATGCTCTTATTTCTAGTTCATAGAACTAGTATACAATCAGCATCTTTAAAAAGCAATAAAAATCTCATCACCCTTTTTACCGCAGCTTTTACAATAACCTTTATTCAAATTGTAATGGGTATACAGGTCAGGCAATTCATTGATATACAAATTGACACCTTGGGTGAAGAAGCGAAAAGCTTATGGCTTCAAAATGCTACAATACAATTTTATGTTCACCGATCCTTTTCGATACTCGTTGTACTATTTAACGTATATATTGCTCATCGCATCTACAAATACAATTTAGGATATACTAAGTTCAATTGGACGCTAGTTCTAATCTTAGCAAATATCGTTACAGGCGTAGCAATGAGCTATTTAAATTTCCCTTTTGCGAGTCAACCATTACATCTGGTATTGGCTTCGCTATTAATTGGAGTTCAATTCTATTTAGTTTTGGAAGCAATAAAAGCTAAAAGAAATCTTAAAACTTTGTAACTTTGCCTACCCACAAATAATGATAATTATGATTTATAAAATTCGAATCATACTAGATGCGAAAGACGATATCTTTAGAGATATTGAAATTGACGCTAGTAATTCGTTAGAAGAGCTCCATAATGCTATTACGCAAGCGTTTGGTTTTATGGGTAACGAGATGGCTTCTTTTTACACTTGTGATGAAGAATGGGTACAAGATGAGGAGATTGCACTTTTTGACATGAGTGAGAATGGCTCTGATATACGTCTTATGAATGAGAACTTTTTAGAAGAAGTCTTAACACAAAAGACTCCTAAACTCATTTATGTGTATGACTTCTTAAACATGTGGACGTTTTTCGTTGAACTAGCTGATATTGTAGAGAATCAACCAGGTATTTCTTACCCGAATCTTCTTTTTACTTTTGGTGAATTACCAGAAAATCCTCCTGAAAAGAATTTTAAAGCTGATCCATCACATGATTTTGATGATACGCTTGAAAATTACAATGACCTTGATTTTGATGAAAATTGGAATTGATTTTTCAAATTATCAAGCAAAGTTATTTTTCTTTAATTCATAAACTTATCTTCGAGCTTATACAATTTTTAACCATTAAATAGATTTCCGATTTTTTCGAAATCATAATACAAAGTATTCGTAATGATCAACCTATATTCTACCCAAATTGAGAGTATCTCTTTACACCGCGTTGGTAATCAAAACAAAGGTGAAGGTGTGTTTTTATCAGCAGAGCCTTTTGCATTGAATGATGAAACCACGGGGCTTTTGAAAGAATATTTTTTTAAACCATTTCGTGAAAAAGAAGAGAATTACTTTAAACTCGCTAACGAAGTAGATGTTGAATTTAATGAGCTTCACAAAATAGTAACAGATATTTTTACTGACCCAGCTAGCTGTCATTTAAATTCTAAGAAAATAGCCACTCATTTATTTGAGCAATCGAACCATCCGCACATTAAAAGCGGAGAAGTTTATATTGGTTATTTAACAGGGTTACTGCTTGATAATACAAAGGTAGATGCCATCGGGATTTTCAAAAGTGAGCTAAAACATGATTTTTTACAGTTTGAAGAGGATGAAAGCAACCTTAATATTGTAGTTCAACAGGGTATCAACATCAACAAATTAGACAAAGGATGCTTGATTTTTAATACGGATAAAGAAGAAGGTTATAAAGTACTTTCAGTAGACAGCAATCGCTATGACGCTAAATACTGGATAGAAAACTTCTTAGGTGCAGAACCGCTTTCTGACGATAATTTCAAAACCAAAAACTATTTAAAATTCTGTCAAAACTTTGCAAAAGATGTGGTTTTACCGGCGGAAGATAAGCAGCAAGAAGTGCTATTCATGAATCGTGCTGTGAATCACTTTGCTAAAAACGATGAATTCGAAGAAAGTACCTTTTTGACAGAGGTTATGGAAAATCCGGAGTTGATTCCTGAGTTTAAGCACTACAAAGTTGAAAAAGGACCTAAGTACAGTATCGAAGATGTTTCTAATTTCGACATTGCTAATAAAGCGGTATCAGATGCTCGTAAAAAGATCAAAAATGTGATCAGCTTAGATACCAACATTCAAATTAAATTGGACTTTATAAACCCTGAATCTGCAGAGAAATTTGTTGAAAAAGGATGGGATGAAGAACGCCAAATGTATTACTACTTGGTGTATTTCAACAAAGAACAAAAAACCTAATGTCTCATTTTATGGAAGCTTAATTTTCTGTTCTATAATTTGTTTCATACTTACATTTTCGTAATTTCTTTTGACAAATTTCAAAGCAAGATCTAAAACCTCACCCATGGTCGTGCACTTTTTGAAATCCATATCCAAAGTCAATTCATAAATCTGTTCTTTCAATAACGATATGTTTTCGTGCGTAGAAATCAAATCTGTTTTACAAATTTTTCTTAGTTTTTTTATTCGATTGCCAGAACTTAAAATTCGTTTTGCAACAATCGATCTTTCCTCTAGCTTGTATTGATCAACAGAGTCTGAACGTAGTTTGTTTCTGACCAATTCTACCATTTGATAATTTTCTTTAAAAAACTGTGGCCTATAAACTTTTAATTTACCCTCAAAACATTGTTGATCAAAGTCAATCGCACGAATACGATAAACCACCTTATCAAAATCATGCACAGGCACAATAACATAATTGTATGATCTCATGTCACCTAAAAGACGTATCATACAACGCTCATTAAATTTTACAAATTCTTTTGCTAGTTGAGCTTTCTCAGGCTCTGAGCAATTGGGCAACATGTCTTTAATGAAAACATCGCCAGGTATACCGGCAATATGTTCTTCTATAAGCGTATCCTCATGTACCAAAAAGTTAAGATTGTAAGGTGAAAGCATATGTTCGAGTTCTAAGCCATAAATACGAGAAGCATCCGTTTTTTTAATGTAGAAATAGGTGAAATTATCGTTGAGAATATTTCTTATTTTAATTCGGAAAGGTTTTGAATTACCAAACGTGCAAAAATCTACCGCATCAACATTTAAGAATTGATGAATATAATCACTACCATCTGAATGTAAAATCGAATAGACAAGCTTTAAACTTTTATCGATTTCTTCACGTTCAAACTCGGAATAATAGACCCGAATCCATAGCGTATCAACATCATCCGAATCGTAAACAACTACAGAACCTGAAAATCTCAAAAGATCTTCATAAAAAATAGGAATCTCTATTTTACGACTATAATGAGCCAAATAACCATCAAGACCAGGACTAACTGGGTAAGCTGGTTTTTTCTTCGACATTAATTTTTCATCAGACATACAGCTTTCTTTTTTAACTAAATCAGAGATTGACTGTAACAAATTTAAGGTTTTGTCGTCAAGTATAAACAGATAGTTATTTCTGACCTATTTCGTATTTTCATCAATCAATAAAACCAAACCAATTTGGAAACAATTCTAACGGTAAATAATCTTACCAAGAAGTACGGCAGTTTAACTGCAGTCAAAGACCTTTCGTTTACTATCGAAAAAGGCAATGTCTATGGTATTTTAGGGCCGAATGGCAGCGGAAAATCTACAACACTAGGCATTGTTTTAAGTGTTGTTAATAGAACAGAAGGCGCATTTTCCTGGTTCGATGGAACCATCTCAACACACAATGCACTAAAAAGAGTTGGAGCTATTATTGAAAGGCCCAACTTCTACCCATACATGACAGCAGTACAGAACTTGAAACTAGTATGTAAAATAAAAGAAGTATCTGAAAATAAGATTGATGAAAAACTAGAGCTGGTTGGGCTATTAGAAAGAAAAGATAGCAAATTCAAAACATACTCTTTAGGTATGAAGCAAAGGTTAGCCATTGCTTCTGCTCTATTAAACGATCCTGAGGTTTTAATTTTAGATGAACCAACCAATGGTTTAGACCCCCAAGGCATACATCAAATTAGAGAAATTATTCAAAAGATAGCCGGTCAGGGTACAACTATTCTTCTTGCTTCCCATTTATTAGATGAAGTTGAAAAAGTTTGTAGCCATGTTGTAATTCTTCGAAAAGGAGAAAAACTCTATTCCGGTAGAGTTGATGATATGATGGCCACTCATGGTTTTTTTGAGCTAAAGACCTCTCAAATAGATACACTTACCACATTTCTTGAAGCAAATGCAAGTTTTGGGGAAGTTAAAAATGAAAACGGATTAATTACTGCCTTTTTGAAAGAAGATCTAAGTGCTGAAGCGTTTAACAAATCACTATTCGAGAAAAACATTGTCTTATCTCATCTTGTCAAACGAAAAGAAAGTCTTGAAGAACAATTTTTAAACTTGACGAAAAATCATCAATCAAACTAATCAAACCGCACATGAAACGCTTACTTCAAATTGAATTCATAAAATTATGGAATAATAGGGCTAGCAGGGTTCTGTTGGTTTTATCCTTTTTGTTACCCTTTACAATTGCCTTTATTACTTCGATAAAAATTGATTTAGGCTTTGTTAGGCTAGATCCTGCAGAATATGGCATTTTTGATTTTCCGTTCATCTGGCATTGGAATGGATACTTTGCTGCCGGATTTAAATTATTTTTTGCATTAGTAGCTATTTCAATGGTTGCAAATGAATATAGTTATAGGACTTTGAAACAAAATTTAATCGATGGATTAAGCAAGAAAGAGGTTATTTTATCAAAGTTCTATGTGATTATTGCATACTCTATAATATCAACTGTTGGCGTCTTTTTAATGTCCCTCATTATCGGGTCTATCTATAGCAGTTATACAGATTTTAACATTGTATTTAGAGATCTAATATTCCTTCTTGCGTACTTCTTAAAAATTGTAGCATTTTTCTCCTTTTGTCTTTTTGTAACTACGCTGGTAAGAAAAGCAGTTTTTGCTATAGGCATTATGGTAATTTTAAGTGCTGTTGAATGGATTACATATGCTTATTTGAGATGGGAAGTATATAAAGAAGAAGCATATACTTTTGCAGAAAATATCTCTCAATTTTTTCCACTAATGTCAATCTATAACCTAATAGAACAACCTTTTGTTCGCTATGCTATGAAAGTGAGTCCAGAAGAAATGCCATTTGAACATAACTATGCTGTTCATTGGTACGAAATACTAATTGTTTTGGTATGGACTTCGCTTTTCATTTATGGTTCTTATGCGCTACTGAAAAAACGAGACCTTTAAATCATGTAATTCTACTGGTTATCAGGTAGTAAGTTATCGTGGTTTTTTTGTATTTATCGATGATTTTATTAGTTGAAAAATGATTTGTGTTATATTGTTCATAGAACAGTATGACAAAAAATGAAAAAGCTTGCTTTTCTATTTCTGATTTTTCTTGGGTTCTATGCATCAGCTCAACGAGCAAATGATTGCACCGACGCAATAGTTGTGTGTGGTAATACTAACATTTCAAGTAATGTTTCTGGCTTTGGTATTCAAGAGTTAGATGCTACAGCCAATGCCTGTTCTTACGAAGAATTGAATAGCCTGTGGTTGAGTGTAAATATTGCCGTTGGTGGTACTTTGGCATTTACTTTGCGACCAGATAGTGATGATTTGGTGGTTGACTATGACTTTTATGTTTTTGGTCCTAATAGTAATTGTAGCAATTTTGACGATCCACTTCGGTGCTCTTCTACTAACCCAGTACAATCAGGTCAAACTAATAATCATACAGGTCTTAGTGATAATGAAAGTGATCAGAACGAAGGCCCAGGAGAACTAGGCAATGGTTTTGTTTCATCTATTCCCGTTACTGCTGGAGAACAATACTATATTTTAATTGATAGACCTATTGGTAACGGTGGTTTTAGTTTAGAATGGACTGGTACGGCCGGCTTTCTTCCTTCACCTGAAGCAAACCAACCAGATAATATTGAGGTATGTTCAACTGAGAGCAACATTGAAATTGATCTAACTCAACAAGAACCTCAGATTACCTCAAGTACAACTGCCCTTATCACTTATCACAATAGCTATGCTGATGCTTTTGATTATATTAATGATATTCGTGATGCCGATCAGTTTATGTATACTGGTAGCGCAACTACAATTTATGTTCGCGTAGCCAACCCTAACGGTTGTTTTAGCATTACAAA
Source organism: uncultured Flavobacteriaceae bacterium (assembly GCA_938009735.1). GTDB lineage: Bacteria > Bacteroidota > Bacteroidia > Flavobacteriales > Flavobacteriaceae > Maribacter_C. The sequence continues at coordinate 1,640 of CALLIG010000382.1, read as the reverse complement.
TTTTCAAGTTCGACCATTAGCATTTGATAATACCCCTAACTTAAATTATACTGAATGTGACAGCGATAGAGATGGCACAGAATCATTTTTGCTTTCTCAAATTACCACAGATATTGAAAATAGCATAGGAGCTGTTTCTCAGTTTGACATATCATTACATGCAAACGAGACAGATGCGAATTCAAACACTAATGTGCTACCAAACGCAATTTTTACGACCGCTACAACTGAGATATTTGCACGAATCAGTTCAAACGTATTGGCGAATTGCTTTATAAGCTATCCTATTAATTTAAATGTAATTGAAGATCCTTATCCAGCCTCCTTTAATTTAGTACAATGCGATGTAGATGAAGGCAATTCATTGGATGGTATCACCCGAATGGATTTAGAGCAAGTTTTTGCAGGGGTTACCGGTGTTCAAATTTCGTACTATGAAACCGTTGCGGATCGTAATGCAAACAATCCTATAATCAACCCAAGCAACTATACCAATCAAGTAGCTTTCAACGATACTGTTTATTACCGAATTATATCTGATATCTGTGAAAGTACCGGTGAAATTGTTCTTGAAATAAATCCAACAATCGTAAGCCTAAATACTACAAGCCCTCTTATGGTATGCGGTGGTGATACTGATATAACAGCTAGCGAAGGTTCTTTCGATATTGAAAGTATTAGACAAGCTAGCTATGCTGGTTTGGAAGTAGCTTTCTATGGAAATCGAACTGATTTAGCCTTAGAACAAAACCCGATTTCAGGTAACATTATATCTGAAACAATGACACTTTACATTCGACTTGAAACGAGTAATCAATGTCAAGGAGTAGAAGAAATAGAACTTGTAGTCAACCGATTACCAACAATTAGTCTTAAAAATAATTATGAAGTTTGTACAGACGGTCAACCTTTGGTAATAGATGCTCCTGCTGGTTTCGATTCCTATATTTGGTATAAGACAGACACCAACTCAAATGAAGACATTGGTAATTCCGCCCAAGTATCTATAACCGAAGGAGGAAATTACCATCTAGAAGTAGTAACAACTTATGAAAACAATGGTCAAACAATAAGTTGTTATTCCACAACTGATTTTGTAGTAACCCCTTCAAACAGGGCGATAATTCAACAAATTGAAATTAATGATGCTTCTGACAACAACTCTTTTGAAATGTCAGTTTCCGGAGATGGAGATTATGAATTTTCAATCGACAATGAAAATTATCAAGATGAACCTCTTTTCGAAAATTTAGATGCAGGTTTTTATACAGTATATGTTCGCGACAAGAATGGTTGTGGAATAACTGAAGAAGAAATTGCACTTATTGGATTTCCAAAATTTTTCACGCCAAATGGTGATGGCGCCCATGAGAATTGGCAAATCATAGGTGCCGCAGAAGGTCTACTAACTGCTACAGTTACAATTTACGATAGATACGGTAAGCTTTTAAGACAGTTCGACACGGCAGATCTTGGATGGGACGGGACCATTAATGGCAGACAATTACCAGCTTCAGATTACTGGTTTAAGGTTGATTTCTTAGACGGAAAGCAATTTAAAGGTCATTTCACCCTCAAAAGGTAGACTTTTAGTATATTGTAATGCTAAGAAAACACTATGAAAAGGATTGCTGCAATAG
>CALLIG010000381.1 GCA_938009735.1 uncultured Flavobacteriaceae bacterium | reverse complement strand
AAATCATCTGCATAGAGGTAGTTTGTTTCTGTAAGGAACCCTGTATCATTTTCATCGTCGCCATGACCGAGATAATCTTTAATACAAGAAGTAAAAGAAAGGCTTATAAGGCCAACTAATAAAAAAATTTTTGTTTTCATTTTTAAGGTTTTTAGTTGAATATTCATTTTCTTTTTAATGTCAAAATAGTTACAAAGGTTAACTACTTTTCTTGTGACAAAGGTAAAATCAATGATTAGCTACTAATGCTACATATGTAACAAGATGTAGTACATATGTAACATGCCATAAAAATAATTGTAAACACTTGATATTTAGATGTTTTTGTATGATTTGCAGATTTTGTATTATGAATGGTTTGAATTACTGTGTAATGGAAAATCTTGATCAAACCGTATAAAAAAACCGAAACGTTTGCCCCGGTTTTCAATAAAGTATAAGTCTTAAAAAATTATTTTGAAAATTTACTAAGTTCTGTCTTACTCATTAAATCTCCGTTCTTTTTGTAGGTTTCTTGTTTGATCATGCCAACGCCTTCAGCTAACCAAAGCTTAGAGTTTAATTCAATTTTCCCGCCCATTGTTTTCGATTTTGTGGTCTCCGTAATGACCATGCAATCAAAAGTCCCCGCCGCTGTGGTAACGCTTTCTTTGCTAATAACTTTGCGATTGATTTGGTCCACACTTATTTCCATCTGGATACCACTTATGTTCATGTTAATTGTGACGTTTGCATCAGCTAATTCTTCACCAACATTAAGATTGTTGGGTAGTTCAATATCTGTACCTGAAATATCCATTTCAATATCCATTTCGCTATACTGTTGCATCATTTGTGCAGGAAATAGTGATTTGTAATCCACTTTCACAACATTGTTTTCACAAGTGAAATTGTAATTTAAGTCATATACGTGCTTACCTTTTTTATCTGACATTTTTAATTCTAAAGTTGCCTTAGTAGCAGCACCTAAAGAAGTTACTGATGACACCGTATAATTTGTAACGCCGTCGATCTTTCCTTTTTTATTATAATTGGTATACTCAAAAGATGAGCCATCTACCATAGGGTAATACTTGCTGCAAACATCCTGAGCGTTTAGAAGGTTTGCTGTCAACATGATTATGCAAATGTGTAGTAGTAATTTTTTCATTTCAGTTATTAAGTTTTGCGTTCTAAATATTAGTGTAATTTATATAAAAAGGTGAACATCAAATAAAAATTCATTTGATAAAATTGATATGCTTTGTATTGATGAAATTACAAGAAGGAATTCAACCAAAGAACAAGAATTTTATACATGGTTAAATAGGCAGTACTAATGGTATTAAATAATGTATAAGACGGTATTGTAATTAATTTAGTTTGTAGACTTCCAATGACGTTTTATTCATCTTCGTTACAATGTCAAGAGTTTTATCATTTTCAATATCTTGAATATCGATTGACGATGCCCCAGATAATGGAAAGTTAGCGATGGATTTAGCTTGACTATCAAACAGATATATTTTTTCGTTTTGAAGATCAGTCACACTAACATATATTTTATCGTTGAGGTAGAAAATTTTCGGCGGAGTATACACGCCCATTTCTAACTCAATCTGTTCACCTTTTATACTAAGCATGTTTTCATTCATAGTAGCTAAGGTTTTTCCAGTTGTAAACAAACCATGATCATTAGAAAGGTTTAAGGCCGTTTTTTTAATTTTACCTTTGGGATCTATTTCATGTAGAACACCCTTATTGTCGGTCAATGCGAATCGGTTTTTATAAACAAATACTTCGTTTTCTGAAAAATCTATTTTTTCATTTACTTTGGTTCGTATATCGCCTACACGATTGAGTAGTTTCAATGAACCATCTTTCAATTTAAAAACCAAATAATCTTTGCTGCCGATTACTAAATGTTTAGGGCTAGCAATTATAGGATGCTCAGCTTTTGTGAATTTAAAACCTTTAACAATCTTTGCTTTGCTATCATACATGAACGTATTCGTATTTTGAGTCACCACAAAGCGATAGTTCTTTTTCTTTTCATAATCAAAAACTGCAAGCGGATTTAGATTGCCGCCTTCAAAAGTTTTAGTAAACTGCTTAACCTCTTTTCCATTTCGATCTAAAACCATCAACTGATTTTGAGTGGTAAAAGCCAATTGTAAGCGACCATTTTTAAATATGTCTACTTGTTGTATTCTTCCTTGAATCATACTTTCCAATTGCTTTTTCCAAAGAATTTTGCCTTTGCTAGAAATAAGATAGAGTACGTTTTTTTGATCCTGAACAACGATCTCTTTTTTCTTGTTTAGATGATTAGTGACAAACTGCGGATTGGTAGCCAATTCATCAGGTAGTTTGATCGAAAAAAGGGAGGATGCACCAGTTTGCTCCTTTGCATTTACAGTTTTTTGAACAACGACATTGGTATGATAAAAATTCTTATCAGTTATGGTTTGTGCAGCATAGGCATAGCCTGATAGTTTTCCTTTATTTATGTCACGAGCAAAATCGGCTAAAAAATCATCTTTAAGTATCTGATTTATTTTGTTAGAGTTTGCAATAAATAAGATGCTTGACTCTTTGGCTATTTCACTTTCTACCGTTTGATACACAGCTGATTTATTAAAAGTAGTGCCATCTTTGTGACTTTTAATTATATTCTTCAGCACATTTTGGCTTTCTGAAAACACAAATGCGTTTTTAATATTTGCGCAAAACTTAGCTTTAAAATTTTTTATTAGTGGCGAGAATCGCTCATTTAGAAAATCAGTTTTTCTAAGCTCTAGTATTTCATTGCCTTGAAATTCAATACTTCCTTTTTTTTCTTCTCTTAGATATTCAGCAATAGCTTCTGCTCCAAAAGTATTTAGAATAATGTTTTTTTTACCGTTTATATAAATAATGCCTATTTCTTCCACAGCATCAAGTGAAGGCGTTTTTGATGATACAAGCCCAGTTGAAAGCTCTCGATTTTTTGAGAATGCATTGTAGTCATCATAGGTGTATGATAAAATTGCATCTGCTGCTGCAGGTGCATATAAAGGCGTGTTATTCGTTGTTGGTTTGGTGTTGGCTAATAAATCAACATAATTCCATGTTGAATCATTAGCTATACTAATACCGCTAAGATGAAGGTTCTTATTATTTTGATCGAGATCTAATGATATCCAATCTGAAAAACCAGACACATCAACTTCTGAATTTTCATTTAATTTAGATTTCAAAGATGTATTAATTCCATTCAAATCAATCAGTATAGAAGCCGGCTTAGTAACGTTGCTTGTTCCGTAAAGTTTTTGAAGGACTTCCGAATGAAAAGGTTTATTAGACTTATTTAATTGTTCTAACAACAACTTCGATGAACTAATAATGATTTTGTCGCCTGATTCTATGCTGTAAAAAATGGCATCGTCAATTGTAAATTTTTCGAAAGTCACATTCGCAAATTCAACAGTTTCTGCCTTTTTATTTTTGATGCTATCTAATTGAAATAGGTCAGCGTCGTTTTTAGTTATGTAAGTGAATTCGAAATTATCGGTACCAACTTCAGTAAAGGCTAAAATACTTTCAGATTTCGGTTTTACATATTCAAGGTATGATACTTTAGTCAGAGTATTTTGATATGTTTTAGTAGAACTGAATTCAGATAGAAAATCATTATTTTTTAAAATTTCCTTAAAACCTTCATGATCAGTAATCTTAACTATTAAAGAAGCTTTTTCAGGCACATATGAAAGTAACGGCCTAATTTCAGTATTCTTTTTTGCGCAATTCACTAGTAAAACTAGAGCTAAGGGGACTAGAATTCGGTATTTCATTAATGAGCTCATTTACACAAAGTTATCATTTTTAATGCCTTATGCTTTAAAGCTCTGGTAATTGTTTGAAACTTTTTCTATGATATTTGGTGATTCCGTACTCGCGAATAGCAGCTCTATGCTCTTTGGTTGGGTAGCCTTTATTTTGTTTCCAATTGTACATAGGATACTCTTCGTGCAGTACCTCCATATAAAAGTCTCTGTAAGTTTTAGCAAGAACTGAAGCTGCTGCAATACTCATATATTTTCCATCCCCTTTTATAATACATTCAAAGGGTATTTTCTTATAAGGTTTGAATCTGTTGCCGTCAACAATAATAAATTCAGGTTTGTTACCTAGTTTATTTATAGACTGGTGCATTGCTAAAATTGAGGCGTTTAGAATATTGATCTCATCAATTTTTTCGGGCTGAATATGAGCAACTCCAAAACAAACAGCCTTTGATTCCAAAAGAGGTCGAAGTAAAACTCGCTTCCTTTCGGTTAATAATTTTGAATCATTTAGAATTTCGTTTTCGAAATCAGGCGGTAATATTATTGCGGCTGCAGTTACAGGACCAGCCAAGCAGCCTCTTCCTGCTTCATCTGTTCCTGCTTCATTCGAACAATAAAATTGATTTAATAACATTTTTGATCCTTCAAGCTATCGAAAGTATCAAAACATTTATACTTCAAGAAAATTTTTAATAAAAATGATATCATTAAAAGCATATTTATAGCGTCTAATTCTTATTAAGTTTTTATTCCAAAACTTTCACATTTAATTACGAACAAAAAAAATTAACTTTGCTCAGTAATTGTTTGCAATGAAATACATTCTTTTGTTTTTTTTGGTAGTGATGGGTAAATATATGTCCGCACAAGATAAACCTGCGCCGCGAAAAGAGAAATCCGAACTTGGAAAAACGAAACAAGTCAGAACAATAAAAGAAGACCCTTTAGATAATGTCAAGGTAACTGTAAAGGACTATAAAATAATTTCCTTTGCCAGAGACACTACTTTTTTAGATACCACCTTGACAATAAAAAAGGAGTATAAGTATAATTATCTTCGAAAAGATGATTTTGAGTTAATGCCATTTGCTAACATTGGGCAGCCTTATAATAAGTTAGGAGTGTCTTTTGAAAGAAAGAACAACTATCCAAAACTTGGTGCAAAAGCTAGGCATTTTAATTATGCCGAAATGGAAGAGGTGAACTATTACAACGTTGCTACCCCAATGTCCGATTTGCTCTTTAAGACTACTTTTGAACAAGGTCAATTATTAGATGCACTCGTGACTTTCAACACTTCAGAAAGATTGAATTTTTCAATTGGTTTTGAAGGAATGAGATCACTAGGTAAATATCAGTTCAATCAAGGCGAATCTGGCAATTTTAAATTTACTTCTAATTATGTCACTAAAAACGGAAGATATGACATAAGGGCTCATATAGCTGCTCAAGACATGACGAATGAAGAAAACGGCGGTTTACTTAATCCAGAAAGTGAGTTTGTGTCAAAAGAAGATAATTTTGACGAACCGGCTAAGATTAATATAAGATTCAATAATGCAACCAATAAAATTTTAGGAAAACGTTATTTTTTTGATCATCGTTACAAGTTGATTAAAAAGCAAAAAGATTCAAGTAGGGTTGAGAAAACTTCTTTGGCAATTGGTCACCAGTTTAATTACGAGACCAAATTTTATCAATTCAAACAGACAACACAAAATGCTTACTTTGGTGAAGCCTTATTGGCTGTAATTAATGATAAGGCTAGTTTAAAAACAATGTATAATCAAGTAAGTCTTGACTTTTACAATGCTACCTTAGGCAGTCTTCAGGCTAATTTAAGTATGTACAGCTATAACTACTTTTTTAATAGTCTGTTTATTTCAGAAGACCAAGTTGTTCAAAATCAATTACAAGGAGAAGAAATAGCTCTCGGGGCGAATTATAAAAAGCGGATTGGTGGTTTTATGGTTGATGGTGCCTTCAAGTATAATCTTTCGGGTGATTTGACAGGTACTATAATTGACGCATCAGCTAGCTATCAAATTAATGAGAATAATAAATTAAAGGCTAGCTTACATTCGTCGGCAAGAATGCCAGACTTTAATTTTTTGCTTTATCAAAGCGAATATCAAAATTACAATTGGCAGAATACTGCGAATTTTGAAAAGGAAAGTGTGAATAGCCTTGCTTTTGATTTAGAGTCAAAGACCTGGGGTAACCTTAGTGCAAATATTTCTACAATTAATAATTACACCTATTTTGCTTTTGATCCCAATCAAACAGTTGTAGAGGGGTCTGAGAATGCATTCATACGCCCTTTTCAAGAAGCTAATAGTATTGAGTATTTAAAAGTTAAGTATAGTAAAGAGATTAAGGTTGGTAAGTTCGCTTTGAATAATACAGTAATGTATCAAAATGTGAATCAATCAAATAAGGTCTTTAATGTGCCCCAGCTTGTAACTCGAAATACACTTTATTTCTCCTCTGACATATTCAAAAAGGCAATGTTTATTCAAACAGGTTTTCACTTCAAGTATTTTACTTCATATGCTATGGATGCTTACAATCCTGTATTAGGGGAGTTCTATTTACAGAATCAAGAGAAGCTAGGTGGCTTCCCAATGCTTGATTTTTTTATCAATGCTAAGGTTCAGCAGACTAGAATATTTCTAAAGGCAGAACATTTTAACTCTAGTTTCAGTCAGCAGAGAACATATTTTTCTGCACCTAACTATCCGTATCGTGATTTTGTAATACGTTTCGGCTTAGTTTGGAATTTCTTCTCTTAGTCACTCTTTAATAGTTATATAAATACTTTTGGTATTGTATAACTATTAGATTTACAGCAAGTTGTTTTTTGGAATTATCATGGTTGTAAAATAAAGAATTGGACTTTTATTATTGTTTAAGTATTCAACAAAATAAAACACAATAACGAAAAAGCACCTAAAAACTGGAATAACGTCTTTTTCTTGAGAAAAGTATCATTTTTTTATTGTTGATAATCAGTTATTTAGGTAATAATTGAGGGGTTGATCAAAATATTTTCAATTATGTATTGTATAAGCAATAAAAGCATGTTACATTTGCAGCCCGTTAAGCGCATATGTATTTATGCTAGTTGAAGCGGAAATAGGTACTACGTTCATAGACAAAAAGCTGTTTTTCTAAGGTCTTCGGAAAAAAATTATTTTTTTTCAATTAAAAGATTGCGGGTTAAAAAAACAGTTATATATTTGCAGCCGCTTAGAGCTATATGCTTTAAGAAAATGCAGAAA
>CALLIG010000380.1 GCA_938009735.1 uncultured Flavobacteriaceae bacterium | reverse complement strand
ACCTGTAGAAATCTTAAGAGATCAATGGGGCGTAAACCACATCTATGCTAAAAACCAAAAAGATTTGTTCTTTGCACAAGGCTATGCTGCAGCAAAAGATAGACTCTTTCAGTTTGAAATATGGAGAAGGCAAGCTACAGGTACTGTTGCAGAAATCTTAGGCCCTGACGAATTGAATCGAGACATAGGCACGAGACTATTTCAATACCGTGGTGATTTAAAAGAAGAGCTTAATCATTATCACCCTGAAGGTTATGATATAATTACCTCTTATACAGCAGGAGTAAACGCTTATATTGAAGAAATATCAAAAACACCTGAGAAACTTCCCGTAGAATTTAAAATACTGAATATCACTCCTCAGAAATGGACCCCTGAGATAGTAATTTCTAGGCATCAAGGATTAAAAGGTAATGTTGATGAAGAATTAGGATATGGCATGGCCGTAGCTAAAATTGGAGCTGATAAAGTAAATGAGTTGATGTATTTTCATCCGAATACAAATCCGAAAATTTCACTAGATGAAAAGATAGATGCTAGTTTACTCACTCCTAAAATATTAGAGCTTCACGAAGCATATGCAGACCGTGTTTGGTTTGAAAGCGGAGATATTGACAAAGACTATTTAGACGAAGGAAGCAACAACTGGGCGGTTACAGGCTCAAAAACTAAAAGCGGACTTCCAATGATTGCAAATGATCCACATCGTCGCGTAGCCTTACCCTCCTTAAGATATATAGTACATCTAGTTGCACCAGGTTGGAATGTCATTGGGGGAGGGGAACCTGAAATTCCTGGTATATCAATCGGTCATAATGAATATGGCGCATGGGGACTTACGATTTTCAGAACAGATGGAGAGGATCTATATGTTTACGATTTGAATCCTGAGAATTTATCCCAATACAAATACAAAGATGAATGGGTTTCTATGGATGAAATTGAAGATGAAATTCAAGTCAAAGGACAAAAGCCTGTTAAGGCTACATTACGTTATACAAATCACGGACCTGTAACTTATATTGACTCAGTAAATCACAAAGCCTATGCAGTAAAATGTGCGTGGCTTGAAAAAGGCGGAGCCCCTTATTTAGCCTCTTTACGAATGGATCAAGCACAAACCTGGGAAGAATTTCAAGAGGCTTGTACTTATAGTAATATCCCAGCAGAGAATATGGTTTGGGCTGATAAAAAAGGAAACATCGGTTGGCAGGCAGTTGGTATAACGCCAATTCGTAAAACGCATAGCGGCTTGGTCCCAGTTCCTGGTGATGGTAGCTATGATTGGGAAGGATATCTACCAATTATTAAAAGACCCAATAGTTACAATCCTAAAAAAGGCTTTTTAGCTACGGCCAACCAACATGTGACACCTGAAGACTATGAATACAACGAAACCTTGAACTATACGTGGTCAGATTCTTTTCGTGGCGTACGTATTAGCGAAGTGTTATCGAAAGAAGAACCGCTGACATTAAAAGACATGAAAGATCTTCAGTCTGATTATTTTTCTGTTCCCGGAAAGATATTAGTCCCAATGTTGTCAAACATTAACATGGATGCTCCTAATGTAGAAAGTGTCAAAAACCAATTACTATTATGGAACTATGTTTTGGATGTAGACTCTGTCGAAGCTGCCATTTTTGCGATGTGGGAGCGAGTAATTCGTGAGGAAGCAGAGAAAGCATTTATTCCAAAAGAGGTCGATGGACTACTTTACATGCAATTGGAAAAAATAATCAAATGGCTTGAGACTGAAAGTGAAACTTTTGGGCCTAGTTTTAAAAAACTAAATAAATCAGAGTTTTTGAAACATACTTTTGTTTTAAGTTTAGAGAAACTTGAGTCAAAATTAGGTACTGATAGAAATAAATGGCAGTATGGTCAAGCCAACTTTAAACATTCTACCATGAATAATGCCTTGTCAAAGTTTGTAAGCGATAGTCTCAAACATCATATTGATTTAGGTACTTTACCAAGAGGTGGAAATAGCTTTACACCAAATTCTACTGGTAATAATGACAACCAAACAAGTGGAGCAACGTTCAAGTTTATTGCGGATTTAAATAATTGGGATGACGCTTTGATGATTAATTCTCCTGGGCAATCTGGAGATCCGGATAGTAAGTATTATAATAATTTGTTTGAACTATGGGCCAAGAACGATTATTTTCCAGCGTACTATTCTAGAGCAAAAATTGAGGAAGTTACTGATGATACCATAACTTTGATGCCAAATTGATTGTATTTACTATAAAACCTCTAGCAATTGCCGTTGTATGTAGTCTAAAATCAACATCCAATTCATCTTTAATACTAAAGAAGCTGTAGGTACATTATCATCTTCAATAGCAGAGATTATAGCGTCATGCTGATTGTCTGATTTAGAATACAAAAGATCATCCGCCATAAATTCACGCTCGTAGAAGAATACACGAATTTTTAGATCCTCTAAAACATGCTGTGCTAGACTATTTCCATAATTTTTAGTCAGCAAACGATGAAACCCAAGTTTGGCATTAATACGTGCTACGGTATCTTCTGCATTTTTAAAAACAATTTGTTGTTCTTTAAGCCGCTCAATTGATTCCTCATCAAACTCTGAGTTTTCAATAGCCAAAACTTCTAAATCAGCTACGAGTTCATAAAGGTCTTTTGCTTCTTTTAGACTAAGTTCCGAAATAATAAATCCACGATTCGGTACGGCAGTAATAATGCGTGATTGCTGTAGTTGAGTAAGTGCTTCTCTAATAGGCGTAACACTTACATCAAGTTTTCTTGCAAAAGCAGCTAAATTTATCGTCTGCCCTTCATGCAGATGCCCTTTTTTCATCTCTGCAAGAAGAAATTCACGGACCTGGTCTCTAAAGCTAGTTTTTGTTATCACAAGGTAAATATAGTATATCGTATACGATTTTTCCTAAATAATATTGTGTTGTACACCCAAATTATTGAGCAAAACACCGTAAAATGGTAGTATGTGTAGAAATTTATGGCAAAGTATTTGCTAACTTGTAGGTTCAAAGCTATCTTTGCAAAATTACACAGGAAAGCAATTCCTGATATTCGGTAGTCACTTTTTGGTTATCGGAAACTAAATACTACAAACAGGAAATAAACTATGGCTAGAGCACAAGAAACCTATGGTAAAAAAGAACGGGAAAAGAAACGTTTAAAAAAGCGCGAAATAAAGGCAAAGAAAAAAGCTGAGCGTCAATCAAATGCTGTTGCAGGTATGACACTTGAAGATCAGTTGGTATATGTTGATGAAAATGGTCATTTTACAGATACGCCTCCAGATCCAACCAAGAAGGTTAAAGTTGATGCCGAAAGCATAGTTTTAGGTATTCCGAAAAAAGAAGAGCAAGAAGAAGAAGATCCGATCAGAAGTGGTAAGGTTTCCTTTTTTGATACCTCAAAAGGTTTTGGTTTTATTATTGATATGGAAAATAACGAAAAATATTTCGTGCACGTAAGTGGTCTTATCGATGAAATTGCTGAAAATGACAAAGTCTCGTTTGAATTAGAAAGAGGCATGAAAGGTATGAATGCTGTTCGCGTCAAGAAAGTTTAAACATTGTTTTTCATATAGCATCTTTAGCCATTGATGTTATTACTTGTAAGCAATTTTTTTCTTGACAGGTTCTCTTTGATTTCGATGAAATTAATGATCACTTAGAGCTATGTATAATATCGCGACTACTTCTACCTTATTTTACTTATAACATTAGTAAATTGACTGTGATATTCTAGTGATATATTTTTTATATATTGACAATTGCAACTTTCAAGTCTTAGATTTATTTATGGTAGAATGAATCTTCAATTTGACAGCAGCAGTTAAAATATCTCAATGTGCAGCAAAGAGTTAACTATGAAAATGTTGGAATTTTCTATTGCCTCAAAAAATTAGTTTACCTATCCCTTATTTTGTCATTTTGTCAAAGTTATGGACAAGCACCAAGCTGTACTGCGTTAAGTCTTCCTGCCAACGGTACTATTGATGTTCCGTTAGATGTTGATTTTGAATGGGTGGCTGCAGCAAACACTACCAAATATTTCTTAACAATTGCGACCTCTTCTGGTGGTACTGATATTCTAGATAATTTTGACGTTGGAAATGTTACCATGTTTGACTTGCCAGTCAACCTGCCTGCCGGCTCAACGGTTTATGTTACTATAGTTACGTCTAATGCTTCTGGAGAGAATACCAATTGTGCAGAAATTAGCTTTACAACGATTGCAACCATATCGGCATTAGAATGTTCTGAACTTATAATACCAATAAAAGGTACAGTTGATGTGCCCTTGAATACGATTTTAGAATGGACAGCATCTCCTGGAGCAACAGGGTATCGTATTACTATTGGCAGCTCTTCTGACAACAATGATATACTTGACAATTTTGATGTTGGCAACAACACTTCTTATCAGCTACCAGGCGGATTTTCTGAGCTTACCTCCGTTTTCTTGAATATCTATCCATATAATGATATCGGCAGCAATCAAACCTGTTCTGAAATGCGTTTTACTACAACAAGCGGACAAGTACCACAATGTACTCAAATCATTAATCCGCAAGACGGGGCGCTGCTAGTACCGGTAAACGCAAATGTGACGTGGATACGTGACTTTACAGCTACTGGTTATCTTATGACCATTAGGAAAAAAGAGCCTGATGGAGCTTTTATCTTAAGAGAAGAAAATGTAGGTAATGGAACTAATTACAAGCCGCCCAACTTCGAACCTAGAACAAAGTATTTCATTACCATAATCCCGTATAATGCTCAAGGCAATGCTGTTGGATGTCAAGCTATAGTAATTGAAACTGGTGATCCGCTACCATTACCAAATTGTGCTAATTGGGTTTTGCCTAAAAATGGATCAAAAGATGTACTACAAACCACATCTTTTGAATGGGAAGCTGTTACCAATGCAGATGGATATATCCTAACAATTGGAACATCTCTTAATGGAACTGATCTTCTGGATAATGAGGATTTAGGTACTGTTACCAGTTATAATCTCGCACAAGACCTTCCTGAAAACACAAAAATATATGTAAAAATAAATACTTATGTTGGAGATGTTCTATCTGAAAATTGCGTCATCATTTCGTTTACAACAGAAGGACCAGAGATTCCAGATATAACCGAAAACATTCCTAAGTTTTTCACTCCGAATAATGATGGAATTAATGATAGCTGGGCGATAGATTCTTTGAATAATATCAATATTACAAGTGTGTCTATATTTGATCGTTTTGGAAGACTAGTCAAGCAATTATCTTCTAATCAACAATGGGATGGCACTTTTAATGGAAGGGATCTTCCTTCCGATTCATACTGGTATGCCGTTGAATTGGAAAATAGTTCTAGGGTTACTGGGTATTTTGTTCTAAAAAGATAGCGATAGTAATTTCCTATTAAAGTAGTACAATAAAACATTCCTTTTGGGTGAATTAAGTCTTTCATCGAATTTTTAGTTAAATCTCTTATATTTTGGACCATCTATATGATCTAAAAACACTAAAACCAATAGAGTTTCGTTACAATTGTAAGTAATAATCTCACTTGTCATACGACAAGCCTAAATCAATACAAATGAATACACTTATCAAAAATTTCAAGCCAGTCCTGCTTGGCATGATCGTACTCTTCGCTTTTAGTTGTAGTAATGATCAAGAAAATCCTTTAGTTCAAGAACAAAAAGTTACTTCAGATGAAGTTGTTAGTATTTTAGATATCGATAGCCAGTCAAGAGTTATTGATGACGTACTTACTGATCTTTTTCAAGATGGTAAATCTGGTAAATCATCTAAAATGGAAGACTGTTTTACAGCAGAATATTCAGATACTGGTTATACAGTTACTTTTGATAATTGTAGTGTTGACGGTAGCGAAAATATAACAGGAAGCTTAAGTGTTGTATATAAAATAGGAGAAGAAGAAACCGCGTTCACCGCTACGTACACCAATATCTCAGTAAATGGTATCATAATTAATGGTACTAGATCTTTTAACATTGTTGCAGGAAGTGAAGAGGGTAGTTTCTCTTTTAATATTGTAAGTGACATGAATATTGAATTGGCTGATGGCTCTACTATTGAGGAATCAGGTTCTAAAAACATTGAATTGGTGTTAGATGGCGAAAATTTTGCAAACAGTACGCTAGAAATAGATGGAAATTGGACTGTTAAAGCTGATGGAAACACCTATGTCGTTAATATTACGACTCCGCTAACTACAAACATATTAAATTGTGGTTATATTTCTGCAGGTGAAATGAGCTTAAACAAAAACGGATTAGGCGTTACTGTTGATTTTGGAGATGGTACATGTGATGACGTAGCTTCAGTTACTTATCCTGACGGAACGATCGAAGAAATATCTCTGAAAGACTAAAATTATTTTACATATATAATTTATGAAAGCCTTGGTGTAATATACATCAGGGCTTTTTAGTATTGTAGACGAACTATGTATTTGCCTTTCATCGAATATCATGTATTTAAGAGAATAAATAGATTTTTATAAGGTTATTAAATAACTGTAAAGCCTCATTATGACCCATTCAATACACTCTAAAACTACAATTTCTAAGTTAGCTTTCGCTTTTGTTATAGCCTCTCTATTTGCAATTATGTCTTGTTCAAAAGATGAAACTGTTCCTAAAGATATTGAAGAAGATTCCATAGAAGATGAAATGACTTCGGATGATGATTTAACCAATGAAGATGAGGAAAATAACGAAACACCTAATAATACAACAGGAAAGATAGTTTTTGAGTCAAATCTCTTTTTAGATGATAGCCGTTCTATGGTGAGCTATGTTATTCCACAAAACGAATATGATAAATTTCTTGAAGGTGAAGGTGATTTGAAATTAATCTCTGAAAAAGTTTATGAATATGTAGCTGATGAATTTGATTTTATTATCATTCTATCAATAGAAGAAGTGAAGCCAGAAGGTTTGTTCTATGGAAGATCAACTTTAGTTCAAAATGAAATACAAGGTCTAGGTAATAACACCTATAATTCAGCAAGTTCATATGGATCTGCACAGCGATTAAAGAGTATTATCTATATGCCAAAAGCAGATTACATACGTAATGGACCATTCTTGCATGAGATAGCTCATACATGGGGAAACAAAGGGTTTATACCGACAACTGTTGGCGGTCATTGGGGCTTTGCTAGCACCGCTGGTCAATTGGGTGGTTTTGATGAACTCATTGATCAAGGGAATAATTCATATTTGGGCAAAATGAATGGAAATAATGGTTTCGGAACGTTTGCAAATGGAGGAAATTCCATCCCATACAGTAATTTAGAACTATATCTTATGGGCTTAATTGGTGCCGATGAACTAGAGAGTATTCAAGTAGCTGTAAACCCGGAATGGGGTGATAATGCTGGTGAGTTTACTGCTGATGAAATTCAAACCTATACCGCCCAAAGTCTCATAGCAGAACATGGCGAAAGGTTACCTTCGGTATCAGATTCTCAAAAAGAGTTCAAAGCGTTAGCTGTTATAATATCTCCCGAAGCATTAGATCAAGAAAAAATTGATAATATCAAGCTAGATCTGGAAAATTTTTCAAGATCAAGTGCTCCCGATTCTAATTGGGGGTCTAGTAGTAATTTCTGGAAAGCCACACAAGGTAAAGCCTCTTTCGATTTCGTTGTGGACCAGATGAGTATAAAATAACGAGTTAATCCTTATTTAATTCCTCTAACAAACCGTCATAACTTTCAATTTGTGTAAATAAAACACCTCCTAAATTTACAATCGGCGTAGTCATTGAATCCAACGAAGTAGGGTAGAAGCTTTTCAATTGTTCTTTAATCTCAGGGCTTTCACTTAAATTATGTGCTGTGTACTTATAATTACTTGCCGCTAAAGGTACTACCAGGCTGTCACAACTAATGCATCCTTCAGGTAGGTATAAGGTAATTGACTTTTTAGGTTTGATTTTAATTCGTTCGGCCTGCTTTTTCAATGCTCGTCTAGAAAGACTATCGTTTACCTGTAAATCATAGGTGTAATTTGGTCTTTTACCTCTTGTTAATATAATAGTTTTCAAA
>CALLIG010000379.1 GCA_938009735.1 uncultured Flavobacteriaceae bacterium | reverse complement strand
CGAGTATATCAAAGTTATGGTCTTGCCAGAAATTGGAGGTAAAGTCTGGGGCGCTATTGAAAAAAGTACAGGTGAAGAATTTTTATACAAAAATGAGGTAATAAAATTTAGAAATATTGCAATGCGAGGTCCCTGGACATCTGGTGGAATCGAATTTAACTTCGGTATTATTGGTCATCATCCGTCCACGGCAACACCTGTAGATTATTTAACTAGAACTAATGAAGATGGTAGCGTGAGTTGTATGGTTGGCAATAAAGACTTACCGTCAAATACAAATTGGACTGTCGAAATTCGTCTTGAAAAAGACAAAGCATATTTTGAAACCAATGCATCTTGGTACAATGCCTCTCCTCTAACCGAATCCTATTATAATTGGATGACTGCTGCTGCTGTTGCGACAAACGACCTTGAATTTTTTATTCCAGGAAATGCTTATGTAGAGCATAATGGTGATGCACACCCATGGCCAATTGATGAACAAGGCAGAAACTTGGCAATGTATAAAAACAACAATTTCGGACCAGCAAAATCATATCATGTCGTCGGTGAATACAATGATTTTTTTGGAGGATATTATCATGACCGTAATTTTGGCTTCGGACAATGGTCGCCTTATGAAGAAATGCCGGGACAAAAATTATGGCTTTGGGCTTCATCGCGTTCAGGTGGTATTTGGGAAGATCTATTAACAGATACAAACGGACAATACATAGAATTTCAAGCAGGTAGGCTTTTTGATCAATACTTTCCCGGTGCGACCAATCCAATTAGTCAAGTGGGTTTCGACCCATATATGATGGATAAATGGAGTGAGATTTGGTTTCCTATAAAAGAAATTGGAGGTATGGAAGATGCTTCTAAGCATGGAGTACTTAATGTGGAAATTGAAAATGAAGAAGTAATTATAGGCCTGAATGCATTACAAACTATAAATAATGAATTGCGAATTGTTATTAACGGAATAACATCCTCTGAAAAAATATCTATTCAACCCATGGAAGTCTTTACTAAAAAACTTCCAGCAAGCAAAGCTGACACTATTGAAGTATTTATAGGTGGAACAGAATTATCTTATTCAAATAATCCGGAGGCAAATCTTATCAAAAGACCCTTCTATCCTGATAAAAATGTATCGGTGTCTCAAAGTGAGCAATTATTGTTTGAAGGAACTGAAGCGCTAGAATACAGAGAATACGAATTAGCTAAAGAAAAGCTTTCTGAATTAGTTAAACTAGACCCTTCGCATCAAGCTGGTTATATAAAACTAGCAGAGTTAGAATACCGTAGAACAAACTACGATCTTGCCTTAGAGCTAGCTAATACGGTTCTTAAAATAGATACTTATAATTCCGGTGCAAATTATATTGCCGGTATCACCTATCGTGCTCAAAATGATCATATTAATGCATTAGAATCTTTAGGGTGGGCAGCTCGCGATATAAAGTATAGATCGGTAGCTTATGCTCAAATGTCAGAAATATACCTAAAAGAGAAAAATTATATTCGCGCCAAGAGCTACGCTGACAAAGCAATAGACTTTAATACTTACAATATCAATGCAAGGGAAGTACTGCTATTAAGTTATCGAGAATTGAAAGACCATGAAGGTTTTGAAAAGGAACTTTCGAGAATCTTAGAAATGGATCCAATGAACCATTTTGTTAAATATCAAGCAAATACCAATGAGACACTAGCACAAATAACAAACGAGTTTAAAGAAGAAACCTTATTAGAATTAGCACTACGATATTATAAACTAGGTTTTCAAAAAGAAGCAGAATCAATATTAACTATAGCAAGTGTCAAAAACAATCTTTGGAAAGCATATTTGACAAAAGAATCAATGCCAAATCAAAGTGCAAGTTTATTAAATCAAACCATCAAAAATGAAGTCGATTTTGTTTTTCCTTTTAGAAGAGAAACTATTCCGGTTTTAGAATGGGCCATAACCCAAAATTCAAATTGGAAACTGAAATACTATTTGGCTCAAAACTATATAGCCGTTGGCTTAAAAGATAAAGGCATCCATATTATAAAGGGGTTAGGCACTACCCCAACTTCTGATATTTTTTACAGATTCAGGGCTAAAATAGTTGCAAATGCTGGTTTTGAAAACAAATCAAAAGACCTTCAAAAAGCATTAGACTTGAACCCTAAAGATTGGAAAGTATGGGAAGAAAACATTCAATTCTATCTGAATACTGAGAAATATGATGTTGCTCATGGTATTTCTAAAAAAGGATATCGAAATTTTAAAGGCAACTACAATATAGGATTAGCACATGCGAAAGCGCTTCTGAATACAGGTAGATATTCCGAAGTTTTAAAAGTTTTGAAAAATATTCATGTACTACCCTATGAACATGCTAGTGAGAGTAGAGAAATTTACACCAGGGCTCATATGGCCGTGGCTTTAAAATTTATGAATAAAGGAAGTTTTGAAAAAGCAATTGCTGTTTTAAAAGATGCAAAAGAATGGCCTGAAAACATTGGAGTTGGCAAACCATATCAACCTGATGAAAGGGCTCAAGATTTCATGCTATCTGTGGCTTATTCTAATACTGGAAATTCTCAAAAAAGTGAAGCGTTGTTAAAAAACATTAATGTCTACACCAACGAACACTTAGAATTAAATTCAATAAATAATTTATTCGGATTGTTAGCCGCAGAAAACGATGAAATACTTTCAGCGCATTTAAAATCTAATTCGGCAGAAAAGAAAAGAAACCAATTAGTTTTAGCATTTTATGAAAACAAAACCGATGAACTAGCGAAATTGAAGTTAGAGAAAGTAGTACCTGAAGATTTATGGATAATGGCCGAATGGGCCCTTAAAATGAAATAACAAGATTTATTAAAAACAAAAACCCCAGCCGATTGGCTGGGGTTTTTTAATATTATAAAGAAATGAATTACATTCCTCCCCATTCTTTTAAAGAATCGGTGTTCATTTTAACGTAATCCATATTTCCAGCTTCTTTAGCTCCTGCAAGAGATTTTTTTGCAGTTGCTATAGCTCCCTTTTTATCACCAGCTTTTGCTTGAATAAGAGACTGCTGACGTAATTGCCAAAAAGCAGGTTTCTCTGTCATTGACATTGCTTTGTCCATCCACTCTTTTGCCTTATTGATATCTTTACCCTCACTAGAGTAATATGTAGCTGCTGCATAGTAGTCACCAGCGCTTGGTCCACCAAGGGCTTTTTTGATATCTGCTTCTACAGAAGCATCTGAAGGCACTTCAATATTTACAGCAACATATACATTTGACCACATCATACCAAGATTCGCAGATTTAGTAGTAAGGTCATCAATCGTAATTGTAAAAGATTCAATCACAACTCCTGCAGGCATTGTAATAGCTGGTACTTTTGCTGTCGCTACTATTTTACTTGCATCCCAATCACTTGGTGTTCCACCACCTTGTGTATCTGTGTAGAAAAACACCTCCCAAGAAGTTGCACCTGGTTTTGTGAAAATAGAATAAGTCCCTGCTTTAACATCTTGACCTGCAATTTTCACATCGGTACTAAATGTAACTAAGGTATAACCATTAGCACCTGTACGCCATAATTTATCAAAAGGAACTAAGTCTCCAAAAATTGTTCTGCCTCTCATGGATGGTCTGGAATAATCCACGGTAACGTCAGTAAGCCCAACAGTCTGCATTAATTTCGATGCAGGACTCGGAGCCGGTGTATTGATTTGTGCTTCTAAAGAAACAGCCGCCAAAACGACAAATAAGAATAATGTAATTTTTTTCATTTTACTGGTTTATTTTAGTGTATCACAAAACTATACATAAACCAGTATCACATTTGTTAAGAAAACCTTAAATCTCAAGGGATAAATTTGAACTATAATTTATAAAAAGGAATGGACTCAATTCGGTTTTTAAAATAAAACGTCAAGAAGTAAACGGAACTCTGCAAAGTTGATAGATCAACAGTATCTTCATCTATTTCAGAACCTAAATAGTATAATAATTGACGACCAGAAGTGTCATAAACAGCTCTACCAAGTAACAAATCGTTCGTATTTAAATTATACTCTATCAATTCATAACCTTGCTGCTGAAATATTTGAATTTCGTTATTCTCAGCATCTGGCTCTGGTTCTGGTTCTGGCTCTGGTTCTGGTTCTGGTTCTGGTTCAATTATTTCTTTTACGTCAAACTTAAATAATGTCGATTCTAATTGGATTGTAGGAGTCGTTCTACTAAATAACTCTGAAGTAAAAAAATAGGTATTTTCATCGGCATAAGCAATACTCTCAACTTGCGCTATACCAATATTCAAGGTAGTTCTATTAACTTCTTGGGTAAATAAATTCGCAATTGTAGGAGATTCAAAACTCGCCGTGAAAGGGCCTAATGTTGAAGAATACCCTATAAGAAAAAGCAACTCTGATAATGGATTGTAAGTGGCACCAGTAACTAAACCCTCTATGGCATAAGAATCGATTTTTTGCGCAACGTACTGGCCGGGAGTATTTGGAATCAAATAAGCATCAGTACCATTACTTTTCCATTGTTTTGTCAATATAACAATCTGGTCATTCAGAATAAAAAATGCCTCTGCATCCCAATCGCTTGTTCCTGAATCAGTAAAGTCCAATTGATCTTCATAATTAAAGTTGATTTGTTCAGCGGTCACACTATTAGATTGATCATAGTCAACTTTACTTATCCGATGGATCGTTAAATCGGTACGTGTACCAACATTGTTTCCAAAATCACCTACGTAGATATATTCGGCATCTTGGGCTATGTCTTCCCAATCTATATTATCAACATTAGTAACCGTAACAGTTCTGGTTATTTGGTAAGTGGTAGTATCTATTTCAAAAAGTTGAGGTGTATTACCTGAATCATTATGGGTTATTAATTTTTCGTTATGAAAAATCAAACCCGAAGTTTCTGAAATTTCATCAGAAAGCACACTTAAAATCTCAATATTCTCTTGAGAAAATACAAGGGTACTGGACAAAAATAAAAGACAAATAAATAATTTCATTTTCAAAAACAAATATCAATGGCAAAATACAAAATTGTGCAATTAACTTCCAATATAACGGACTAATGGTACCTTTTTATCCGACCATTGAAATTATAAGTAAAATAATCTCTAGAAAATTTAAATTTTGTTTAATTGATTTGATTTTTTATTAAACACAAAAGCAATTATCTTTGACAAAAATCTTTTATGAAACTGTATCAACTGCATTCCAAACAATCTATTCCTATCTCTCAACAAGAAGCCTGGGATTTTTTGTCGAATCCCGATAACCTTAAAGTAATAACACCTGAACATATGGGTTTTAATATATTATCAGGAGCGGATCGACCTATGTTTGCTGGGCAAATAATACAGTATAAAGTATCACCTTTTCCTGGCTTTACAACAAAATGGGTTACAGAAATCACCCATGTGAAGGAGGGCGAATATTTTGTTGATGAACAACGTTTTGGTCCATATGCTTTATGGCATCACAAGCATTTCATTAACTCAATAGATGGAGGCGTTGAAATGGAAGATATCATTGATTATAAAATTCCTTTTGGGATTTTAGGACAAATAGCACACCCTATAATAGTCAAAAGACAACTAAAACAAATTTTTAAATATCGAGAAGAAAAACTACATGACCTCTTTGGTAAGGTAGAAGGTAGACCTAACGAACTCCATTTAAAATCTATATAAATGAAAAAAAACATACTTCTTATTGGTGGCTCGCATGGCATAGGCTTTTCTATGGCATCTCAATTACACCAAAATCATAACATATTTGTAGCTTCTCGAACAGACGAAGGTTTAGAAAATTTGAATGTTACGCACTTACCTTTTGATGTGCTTACAGATGATCTGGATATTTCACTATTACCTGAAGAACTTCACGGTTTTGCATATTGTCCAGGTAGCATCAACCTGAAACCTTTCAAAATGATGAGTTTAGACACTTTTCAAGATGATATGCAACTCAATTTTTTCAGTTTGGTAAAGGTTGTAAAAACAATTATTCCTAAAATGACTGAAGGGGCAAGTATGGTTTTCTTTAGTACAGTCGCTGTAGGGACAGGAATGCCATTTCATACTAGTGTTGCAGCAGCTAAAGGGGCTATTGAAGGATTTGCAAAATCAATGGCGGCAGAGTATGCACCAAGAATCAGAGTAAATGTAGTTGCACCTTCGCTTGTCGATACTTCACTCGCAAAACGATTATTAAGCAACGATCGCAAACGCGAAATGATGAATGAACGTCATCCATTAAAGCGTGTAGGTGAAGCAGAAGATATTGCCAATATTGCTGTGTTTTTATTGAGTGATAATAGTACTTGGATGACAGGGCAAATCGTAGGTGTAGATGGTGGAATGTCAACTCTGAATGTAAATTAGCATGAAAAAAAAGGTCTCTATTTTTTGGTTTCGACGTGACTTACGATTGCAAGATAACGTTGGGCTTTCAGAAGCCCTAAAAGGAGATCACCCTGTATTACCTATTTTTATTTTTGATAAAGAGATTCTAGATAAGCTTCCTAAAAACGATGCTAGGTTAAACTTTATTTTTGAAACCTTACAGGAAATGCGCTCGAGCTTATCAGATGCTAACCAGAGTTCGATTTCTCTTTTTTATGGAAATCCTAAAAGTGTTTTTAATAACTTGATTTCTGAATATGACGTTCAATCTGTTTATACAAATAGGGACTATGAACCTTATGCAAAGGAGCGGGATACTCTAATTAAGCAATTATTAGAATCAAATAACATTTTATTCTCAACTTTTAAAGATCAAGTCATATTTGAAAAAAACGAGATCGTTAAAGGAGATGGCAAACCATATGTGGTTTATACACCTTTCAAAAACAAGTGGAAAGAAGCTTTTAATGCAAACCTTATCAATGAGAATGAAACCAAACCATATTTTAACAATCTGATTTTAGAAACCGATTTACCTAATATTTCATTAGAAGATATGGGGTTTACAAAGTCAGATATTAAAGTTCCTAAATTTATAGCAACTCCGTCTGTAATAAATAATTATGAAGCGACCCGGAATTTTCCTGCCATAAAAAATGGAACTACAAGACTAGGTCCCCATTTACGTTTTGGTACTGTATCTGTTCGTCAAATGATGAAAAAAGCCATAGCTGAAGAAAATGAAGTTTTTTGGAGTGAACTTATTTGGCGTGAATTTTTCATGCAAATTTTATGGCATTTCCCTCATACGGTCAATCAATCATTCCGTCCAAAATACGATCGCATTGAATGGCGAAATAATGAAGCTGAGTTTGACAAATGGAAAAATGGTCAAACCGGTTATCCACTTGTAGATGCAGGAATGCGAGAATTAAATACTACTGGATACATGCATAATCGTGTACGTATGTTGGTCGCTAGTTTTTTATGCAAGCACCTTTTAATCGATTGGCGTTGGGGAGAAACCTATTTTGCAGAAAAGCTTTTAGATTATGATTTAAGTGCTAATGTGGGTAATTGGCAATGGGGCGCTGGTAGTGGTGTTGATGCTGCACCGTACTTCCGTATTTTCAATCCTACTACACAAATTGAGAAGTTTGATAAGCAACATGAGTATATAAAAAAATGGGTGCCTGAACTACAAGAGCTAACCTACCCTACTCCAATGGTCGATCATAAAATGGCACGTGAACGTTGTTTAAAAGTGTATAAGGAAGCGGTCGCATAGTCTCTTTTTACTATATTTAGGTCATAGAATTTGAACTGCTTTTAAAAGCTAGTTTCAGTAACACTAAATGACCAAAAATGAAAAAAATCACCCTTCTCTGTTCACTTTTACTCGTAACAGTAACAGTCTCAGCACAAAAAATGAATAGTAACAAGAAAGCTATTGTTGCATCAGTAGAAAAACATAAAGCTGAACTAATTCGAGTTAGTGATTCCATTTGGGCACTAGCAGAAACAGCATTCAATGAATCACAATCATCGGCAGTTTTAGCTGATTATGCTGAAAAGAACGGACTCAAAGTAACTCGTGGTGTTGCAGATATTCCTACTGCGTTTACAGCTACTTATGGCTCAGGAAAACCTGTTATAAGTATTTTAGGCGAATTTGATGCTCTTCCTGGAATATCACAAAAAGCACAACCAGAAAAAGAAGCTTACGAAGAGGGTGCTGCAGGTCACGGATGTGGACACAATATGTTTGGCACTTCAAGTCTAGGTGCAGCAATCGCCATTAAAGAATTAATGGAAGCTGGAAAAATAAAAGGAACTATCAAGTTTTTAGGTACTCCTGCTGAAGAAAAATTCTTTGCTAAAGTTTGGATGGTAGAAGCCGGTTTGTGGGATGATGTTGATGTAAATCTAAGCTGGCACCCAAGTGCAGACATCGAAGCCGATGTTCAAAGTGGTTTATCATTAATCGATTTTATTGTTGAGTTTGAAGGACAAGCTGCTCATGCCTCAATGGATCCGTGGAATGGTCGCTCTGCTTCAGATGCTTTAGAATTATACACTACAGGAATCAACTATTACAGAGAGCATATTTTACCTTCTTCTCGTATTCACTATCACATTCAAGATGGAGGTCAAGTGGTCAATGTAGTACCGGATTATGCAAAATTATGGGTTCGTGTTCGTGACCCGAAACGTGCCAAAATGCTTCCTACTTACGAACGTGTAAAAGCAATGGCAGAAGGTGCGGCAATTATGGCGAATGTTGATTATAAAATATCTCTAGTCTCTGGTATATATGAAGTTCTAGTAAATCGTACTGGAGGCGCTATTATGCAAAAGAACTTAGAACTTTTAGGCCCTATGACCTACACAGCAGAAGAAGAAGCATTTGGAAAAGCTATTCAAAAAGCTACAGGAAAACCTGAAGTTGGTATGGATGCATCAATCAATCCTTTACGTGAAACACTTGAAACGCCTGGTGGAGGTTCTACGGATGTGGGCGATGTAAGTTGGAATGTTCCAAATATTAACTTAGGAGTTACTGTTGCGCCCAAAGGCACACCATGGCACTCATGGGCTGTTGTGGCTTGTGGCGGAATGTCTATAGGTCATAAAGGAATGGTTTACGCATCAAAGGCCTTAGGACTTACTGCAGTTGATCTTTTTACGAACCCAAAACTCGTGAACGAAGTAAAAGAAGAATTCAAAACTCGCAAGGGTGATGAAGTCTATAAGGCAATGATTGATGGCCCCGCTCCTATTTCTGGTGACTAAATATTGATAAGCGATCAAATTGGAACATATTAATTCGATGAATCTAAAAGGGAAAGCTTTTGTATGGCTTTACTGTATTTTGGTGCTTTTTGATTTGGCATGCGGTTTTGAGTCACTCTCAAGTGTACGGTTAATTAGCAAACCACTTCTACTAATTTCACTTTTGGTTTACTTTATTTTCAATGCAGGTTCTAGTCGAAATGTGACTTTTTATTTGATGATTGGTGCCATGTTCTGTTCTTTGTTGGGTGACATATTTTTACTCTTTGAATCGGCTTCTAGTTTGTATTTTACATTAGGTCTTGCTTCTTTTTTAATAGCGCACCTATTATATACTTTTGTCTTTATTCTTAAGAGAAAAAAGAAGCCAAATGCCGATTTTAAATGGGTGGTTTTGATTTTTTCAGCCTACGGAATACTATTATTTTTCTTTTTAAAGGATAATTTAGGAGCGCTTAAAGTCCCTGTTATTCTATATATCTTAGGTATCCTTGCAATGGTTGTAACGGCATATATTCGCAAAGAAAACGTGACACAATCTAGTTTTAATCTTGTTTTTATTGGAGCACTATTTTTTGTAGTATCTGATAGCATTCTTGCTATAGACAAATTTTCAGTAGGTATTCCGTTTGCACACATTCTAATTATGGGTACTTATGCAACAGCACAATACTTAATTATGAAAGGTGTGCTTTATCAAGTCAATAATGAAGATTAATGAAATTTCGGCAGCACAGACTTGGCCACTTCGTCACGAAGTTATGTGGCCAGAAAAGCCTTTGGACTTTGTAAAGCTTGAAGCAGATGAACAAGGATATCATTTTGGATTATTTTTAAAGGAAGAACTAGTGAGTATAGTTTCTGTTTTTATTTCTGATGATAATTCAGCTCAATTTCGCAAACTAGCCACACTAGAAAAACATCAAGGTAATGGTTATGCTTCTAAACTACTTTCTCATATCATTGCATTTGCTAAAAATCAAGGCGTTAAAACTATGTGGTGTAACTCAAGATTCGATAAGCTTAGTTTTTATAAAAAATTCGGAATGTCAAAAACCGAACATACTTTCATAAAAGAAACTATAAAATTTGTGATTTTAAAAAAGCAATTATAGCTTGCAACTTCTAAAACACCCTAAATGTCAAATCTTATTAAAAATGTATTTCCGCTTGGGTTTCCATGGCAAACACAAGATCCGTTTTTATTTTGTGTGTATCATTTAGATCATTATCCGAAAGGAAATGAAGATATGAGTCCTGATGCCTCTTTAGAAGGTAGAAATTTAGGAAACGACTTTACCATTAAAGACGGATGGCGTATGTATCACGGACAAACCATTCCCGGTTTCCCTTCACATCCACATCGAGGTTTTGAAACAATTACTATCGTTAATAAAGGCTTTTGTGATCATTCAGATTCTTTGGGTGCTGCAGGAAGATTTGGAGAAGGAGATGTACAATGGATGACTGCAGGAAGCGGTGTTCAACATTGTGAAATGTTTCCGTTGTTGAAAACTGACGAGGAAAATCCTTTAGAATTGTTTCAAATTTGGTTAAACCTTCCAAAGAAAAGCAAGTTTGTAGATCCTCATTTTGCGATGCTTTGGCATGAAGACATTCCTATCATTAAAACAGATTCAGCTTCAGTAAAAGTAATTGCAGGAGGTTATCAAAATATTAATTCTCCAGAACCTGCTCCAAATTCATGGGCTGCAGAAGCAGAAAATGAAGTCGCGATATGGAATATTCATATTGATGCTAACGGCTCTTATACGCTGCCAAAAGCACAATCTGAGGTTAGTAGAACGCTCTATTTTTATGAGGGATCTGATATTGAAATCGAAGGTCAACATATTCAACCAAATTTTGGAATAGAATTAGATGCTTCTGAAAATTTAGAAATTAAAGTAGGAAGCGAATCAGCACATTTTCTTTTGCTACAAGGAAACCCCATAGCGGAACCTGTTGTTCAGCATGGGCCATTTGTGATGAATACACAAGAAGAGATAAGAGCTACAATGAAAGATTATGGATTGACACAATTTGGTGGATGGCCTTGGCGACATACAGATAATGTTCATGATAGAGAAAAAGGAAGATTTGCAAAATACCCAGATGGAACCTTAGTAGAAAAATAAATTAAAAAGAATTAATGCCCCAAATTGCCGTTCTCCTCACCTGCTTCAATAGAAAAGCAAACACCTTAGCTGCGCTCAATTCCCTGTTTAAGGCTCATGATCTAGTAAAGAATACAATTGATATAACCGTATATCTCACCGATGATAATTCAACAGATGGTACAGGTGAATCGATTCGAAAAGAATTTCCTCAGGTAAACATTTTAAAAGGTGATGGTGAATTGTATTGGGCTGGTGGCATGCGAAAAGCATGGAAACTAGCACTTAAAAAGAATTACGATTCTTATTTGTTATTAAATGATGATACTGAAGTATTTGAAAACCTTTTTGAAGAATTAAATAGCGTTCATGAATATTCGATAAACAAATATCAACGAAGTGGTATTTATATTGGGTCGACCTTAAACCCTAAAACAAATAAAATTTCATACGGTGGTTCGGTTTATACGAGCACACTTTTATCAAAGTTCGAGCTAGTAGCTCCTAATCAAATAGAACCTCAAAACTGTGATTTAGGTGCCGCTAATATTATGCTAGTATCTAAGGAAATAGTAGGAGAGATTGGCATTATTGAGGAATGTTATGTACATAACTTTGCAGATTGGGACTACACTTTAAAGGCCAAAAAAAATAATATTCCAGCATTAATAGCTGCTGGTTTTCTAGGTACCTGTTTAGATGAAAACAAAAACCCGTATTCCGATTTTCATGAACTATCTTTTAAAGATAGATTGCACGTTTTAAGAAGTCCGCTAGGCCTTGACTTCAAATCTCACCTTTATTACACCATGCGAAATTTCCCTTATCGGTTGCCTCTAATCTATTTATCAGGATGGTTTAAACTATTGTTTCCAACATTCTTTTACAACATCTTTGTTAATAAAAAAGTAAATCAATAATTGTAAATACCTCATTTCAAGTTAGTTAAAGTCAGCCGTATCACTCTGATAAAAACAAAAAAAATCCCATTATTCAAATCTAGTTTTGAAATATGGGATTAGTATTGTTTTGAATTTTAAATTCTAGATCCGTTCAATCTTAGCACCAATTGCACGTAAGCGCTCATCTATATTCTCATATCCGCGATCAATCTGCTCAATATTGTGAATTATTGAGGTTCCTTTCGCAGATAATGCTGCTATTAATAAAGAGACGCCTGCACGAATATCAGGTGAAGTCATTGTCGTAGCTTTCAAGGTAGATTTAAAATCATGACCTATAACTGTAGCACGATGCGGGTCGCATAAAATCACTTTTGCACCCATGTCTAAAAGCTTATCTACAAAGAATAAGCGGCTTTCAAACATCTTTTGATGAATGACCACTTCTCCCCTAGCCTGGGTTGCCATAACTAAAATGATACTCAATAAATCAGGAGTCATTCCTGGCCAAGGTGCATCAGCAATAGTTAAGATAGAACCATCTATATAATTTTGTATTTCATATCCATCTTTATGAGCAGGAATATAAATATCGTCTCCTTTTCTTTCTAATTGAATACCTAGTTTTCTGAATACAGAAGGTATTTGACCTAAATCATCCCAACTAACATTCTTAATAGTAAGCTCACTTCTTGTCATTGCAGCTAAACCTACCCAACTTCCAATTTCGATCATATCAGGAAGCATGCGATGTTCAGTTCCGCCTAGGGTATCAACACCTTGAATAATTAACATGTTTGAACCAACTCCGGCAATTTTAGCTCCCATGCGATTAAGCATTTTGCATAATTGTTGTAAGTATGGCTCACAAGCTGCATTATAAATGGTAGTCTCGCCTTCAGCAAGTACTGCTGCCATTACGATATTAGCTGTTCCGGTAACAGACGCTTCATCAAGCAACATATAAGTACCTTTCAATCTCTCAGCTTCAACACCATAGAACGATTCTTCTTTGTTGTATCTGAAATTCGCTCCTAAAGCAATAAATCCTTCAAAATGCGTATCTAATCTTCTTCTTCCTATTTTATCACCACCAGGTTTCGGAATATATCCTTTTCCAAAGCGAGCCAATAAAGGTCCAACTAACATAATAGAACCTCTTAATCCTCTACCATCTCTTTTGAAATCATCAGATTGTAGGTAATCAAGGTTAATTTCATCAGCTTTGAAGGTATAACTACCTTTTCCCTTTTTATTCACTTTAACACCCAAATCTTTCAATAATTGAATCAATTTATTGATATCAATTATATCCGGAATATTGGTTATCGAAACTTCTTCAGGAGTAAGTAGAACTGCGCATAAAATTTGTAACGCTTCGTTTTTTGCACCTTGGGGCGTTATTTCACCTGAGAGTTGGTGGCCGCCTTCAATTTTAAATGTTCCCATGTAAGATGGAGAATATTAGTATCGCTTTTTTCCGCGATTGTTATTATTGTTTCTATGATTATTTTTCTTGCTAGAAGTATACTTCGGTGTCTTGGCAACCCTATTTTTTAAGAACTGTCCGCTATCGGTCAAAGTAGTATCTTCTGTTGTCAAATTGATCTTACCATCTGACAACTCGTTTAAATGCTTGAAAATTGCAGTATCATCTACTACATCCTTATTCCAATTTAAATAACACTTTTTCATGTGGTTGGCAATCGCATACTCCAAACCATCACGCAGATCACCTTTTTCCCATTCTACAGCAACATCAATCATTCGCTTGATATTATTACCATAAAAACGGTATTTTGGAAAATTCTGAGGATACTCTAATGCTTCAGGTTTTTCTTGCAATGCTTCTTTTGAAGTAATCGGAAATGGAGATTCTACATCTAATTTAAAATCAGACATAATAAACAATTGATCCCATAACTTATGCTGAAAATCAGGAACATCACGTAAATGTGGCTGCAAATTACCCATCACATCGATGATAGACTTTGCTATTTTGTTTCTTTCTTCTCTGTCTTCAATGGATACCGCATGATCAACCATTTTCTGAAAATGTCTTCCGTATTCGGGAATAATCAGATGCGAGCGCTCGGTATTATATTCTAAGTTTTCTACTAAATTCAAATTGAAATGTTTTTGCTTAACAAAAGGGAAGTGTTCTTATAACGCTTGCAAATTAGCAAAATTATAGAAGAACAGCACTATTCTATAACGATATTACTCCTTCTACCTTGCCAACTTCTTTATACTTTTCAATAACTGCTTCGGCATTTGCCAAGTTCACCGTAATTGAAATACTAGTATAAGTGCCTTTTTTTGATTGTTTTGACTCAATAACGGCACCAGTATTATCAAAAATATTTTGAATCTTATTGATCTTATCTTCTGATGTAGGCACTATAAATTTATACAAATAAATAGACGGCCAAGTAGAGGTATCTTCTAATTGTATTTTTAATTTTCTATAAAATTCTTCCGGTTTTTCGGTAGACATGCTAATGTTTTTCGCAAAGATAGTTGATAATTTACTATTTTCTAATCGACATGGTTTGATTACTTTTGTTGTACTAATTCACACATTTGAATACTAAAAAAATTGTCATTACCGGAGGCCCAAGTACAGGTAAAACAGCAGTAATAGAAGTTTTACAACAAGAAGGATATCCCTGTAAAGAAGAAGTGATTCGTGCTATGACCCTCGCCAAAAAAGAAGCTGATGACAATCTTGTATTTGAGTCAAACCCAATTGTTTCTGTAGACGACCCTGCTGCATTTAATCAAATGATACTTCAGGCTCGAATTGAGCAATATAAATCGTCTTTAGACACTTCTGAAGAATTGATATTTTTTGACAGAGGAATTCCTGATGTACTAGCCTATATGGATTGTTTTAATCAAGAATACGATGAATCATATAAAGAAGCTTGCACCTTAAATAGATATGATTTTGTTTTTTTAATGCCTCCATGGAAAGAAATACATATTAATGATAGTGGCCGCTTTGAGAGTTTTGAAGAATCTCTACGCATTAATGAATGTTTAGCAAACTCATATAGAAGCTTTGGATATGATGTTCAAATAGTACCAAAGGATACCATTTTAAATAGAGTTGATTATTTACTGAACTATATAAAAGAACATAGTGAGTAAAAGCCCAAAGGAAATCTTACAGCAATACTGGGGCTTTTCAGAATTTAGAGGGTCACAAGAAAAAGTGATTTCTGCTATTTTGCAAGAACAAGATGTTCTGGCTCTACTACCAACTGGTGGTGGTAAATCAGTCTGTTTTCAAGTTCCCGCTATTGTAAAGGAAGGTATATGCATTGTTGTATCTCCCTTAATTGCACTAATTCAAAACCAAGTTGATAATCTAAAAGAAAAAGGAATCAAAGCCATAGCGCTTACTGGTGGAATTCCGATAGATGAAGTAATTAATCTTTTAGATAATTGCATGTTCGGTGGATATAAATTTCTATACCTTTCTCCTGAGCGCTTACAACAAGATATTGTACAAGAACGGATTCAAAAGATGAAGGTGAATCTAATTGCTATTGATGAGGCACATTGTATATCACATTGGGGCCATGATTTTAGGCCTGCCTATCTAGAGTGTTCAAAATTAAGAGGATTGCTTCCTGAAGCACCTATGATAGCATTAACGGCTACTGCAACAAAACAAGTTGCAACAGATATTATAGACAACCTGAAGTTTATTGATCCAGTTATTGTTAAAGATTCTTTTTCTCGAAAAAACATCGCTTTTAAAATATATCAAGAAGAAGACAAACGCTACAGATTAAAGCAACTTTGTTCCCAAATTGATAAAAGTGCTATTGTTTATGTTCGTACCCGAAGATTAACACAAGAAGTTTCTCAATTCCTCAATGCTAAAGGAAACTCAGCTACCTTCTTTCATGGCGGAATTTCAAAACAAGAAAAAGAAAAGAGACTCAATCAATGGCTGAAAAATGAGACAAAAATAATTGTAGCAACAAATGCCTTCGGAATGGGCATTGATAAACCAGATGTGCAACTTGTAGCGCATTTTCAAATTCCTGATTCGATTGAGAATTACTTTCAAGAAGCAGGCAGAGCTGGCAGAGATAGAAATGCTGCAGAAGCTGTACTTATTACTAACAAAACTGATGAAGAATTAGTTAAAAAACAGTTTTTAAGTATTTTGCCTGACACGGCATTTTTAAAGTTGGTTTATAATAAGTTGAATAATTACTTTCAAATCGCCTATGGAGAAGGAAAAGATGAGAAGTTTCAGTTGAACTTTAATGCCTTTTGCTCAACCTATTCCCTTAATTCCATGCTGACCTATAATACCTTGCAAATTCTAGATCAGAATTCGGTCGTTGCATTGAACGAATCCTTTTCTAAAAAATCAACCGTTCAATTTATAGCTTCTAAAGAAAGTGTTTTCGATTATTTTGAGAAACATCCAG
This sequence comes from uncultured Flavobacteriaceae bacterium, assembly GCA_938009735.1. Lineage (GTDB taxonomy): Bacteria > Bacteroidota > Bacteroidia > Flavobacteriales > Flavobacteriaceae > Maribacter_C. The sequence goes on along the minus strand of CALLIG010000379.1, from coordinate 5,756 downwards.
ATTGTGTGACTATTGCTCAAACCGTTTTACGTACTTATGGCGGTATTTTTGACTTTGAAACAAAAATTAATATTCGACTGATTTCTAGAAAAACAAAAGCTTCTGAAACTAAAGTAGCTAAGGTTTTAGGACAATTGCATAAAGATGAAATTATTACCTATACGGCACAGCATAGTGATTTAGATATTACCTTCCTTGTTCCAAGAGAAGATGATATTACTATTAACGTATTTGCAAGCAAAGTAAAAGAACGTCATCGCTTAAAAGCTGATAACCTTGATGCTATGCTTAGCTATATAAACAACGATAAACTGTGTAGAAGCAGACAGCTTCTAGGGTATTTCGGAGAAGCAGCAGATACTAACTGCGGCATTTGTGATGTATGTACGAATAAAGGTAAATTAGATGAAACCGGACTTACATCTATATCTGAACAGTTACTTTTGCATTTAAAGAAAGGTCCCGTAGCTTCAAGAACATTAATCGAACTTGTACCTTATATGGAGCACGATGTTTTAGTAGCAATACAAACGTTATTAGAAGATGGCATCATAAGAATCAATTCAATAAATCAATACGAAATTGAGTAAAATAGAAAAATTAAGAATCGTTTTTATGGGTACGCCCGATTTTGCAGTAGCAACACTAGCGACCTTAGTAGAAAATGATCATACGGTTGTTGGTGTTATAACAGCTCCAGATAGGCCTGCAGGAAGAGGACGTAAGCTTCAAGAATCTGCTGTAAAGAAATATGCGGTTGAAAAAGGACTAACCATATTACAGCCAACTAATTTAAAAAATGAAGAATTTCTATCAGAATTAGAAGCCTTAAATGCCAACCTGCAAATTGTGGTCGCCTTTCGAATGCTTCCTAAAGCTGTTTGGAAAATGCCAGAATTGGGCACTTTTAATTTACATGCTTCCCTCCTTCCTAGTTATAGAGGAGCAGCCCCAATCAATTGGGCAATTATAAATGGTGAAACGGAAACAGGAGTTACCACCTTCTTTATTGATGATAAAATTGATACCGGTGAAATCATCCAACAAGAAAGAATACCAATTGAACCAGATGATACTGCAGGCGCACTTCATGACAAGCTAATGAAGGTTGGTGCCAATTTAGTTCTCAATACGGTACAACAAATTGGCGAAGGAAATGTTCAAACACAAAAGCAACCTGACACTAAAGAATTAAAGTCCGCCTACAAGATATTTAAAGACACTTGTGAGATAGACTGGAAAAAACCTATTAATGATATCTATAACCATATTAGAGGTCTTAGCCCTTATCCTGCTTCATGGACTACATTAACTAATGGGGATGAATCTATTTTTTTGAAAATATATGAAGCTTCAAGAGAAGTAGACAAACATGAATTGCAACCAGGAACTATTGTATTTGATAAAACCGAACTCAAGGTGGCAGTAGACGGTGGGTATATAAAACTGTTAGAAATTCAACTTCCAGGAAAGCGAAAAATGAAAACTTCGGATGTTTTAAATGGCTTAAAATTGACAAAAACAGCTCGAGTCATGTGAAGTACGACTGTCATTGGGCTGCGAGAATCGTAAAAAAAGCCCTACTTTATCAACAAACTCCCTGAGTTATCAACAAAATAGGGGATTCCCACCCTATTTACTTGCATTCAAGACAAATCCGTATAAATTTGTTATAGGTTATAAAATTATTTTTAACAACAATTAATTTAATCACATTATGAACAAAACAGAATTAATCGATGCAATGGCAGCTGATGCTGGCATCACAAAAGCAGCAGCTAAGAAGTCTTTAGAGTCTTTTTTAGGAAATGTTGAAGGGTCTTTAAAAGGAGGCGGACGTGTATCTTTAGTAGGTTTCGGATCTTGGTCTGTATCTAGAAGAAATGCAAGAGAAGGTAGAAACCCATCAACTGGTAAGACTATCCAAATTGCAGCTAAAAATGTTGTTAAGTTTAAAGCAGGTGCTGATTTAGGCAAAGCGGTAAACTAGTTCATACGAACACAATACTTAAAAAGCATCATGCAAATTGCATGGTGCTTTTTTCGTTTCTAAATTTTTTTTGGGTCTTTATAGGAAAAATCTTATTTTACAATGCCTAAGAATCTTTGACTATGATTGATTTAAAACCTAAAAAAGGAATACTTCTTATTGCTGAGCCTTCACTTACAGGTGATGTATCATTCAACAGATCAGTAGTACTATTAGCAGAGCACAATGATGAAGGCTCTGTTGGTTTTATACTAAACAAACCTCTTTCTTACACAATTAGTGATTTGGTTTCTGAAATAGAAGTTCCAATTCAAGTTCATAATGGTGGACCGGTTGAGCAAGACAATCTTTATTTTATTCATAAGGTTCCGCATTTAATTAATGGCAGTATCGAAATTTCTGACGGAATATATTGGGGTGGAAATTTTGACACCACCATAAAGTTGATTAATCAAAAGACTATTACTAAAGAACATATTCGCTTTTTTCTTGGGTATTCGGGCTGGTCATCATTACAATTAAATGAAGAACTGTCTTCTAAGTCATGGGTAATGGTTGAGAATCAGTATGAAAGTAATATCATACAAAAATCTTCAGTTGCCTTTTGGAAAGAAAAAATGGTAGAACTTGGTGGTGATTATTTACTTTGGTCAAATGCTCCTGAAAACCCAAGTTTAAACTAGTTTGCAACTTCTATTTATTTGATAAGACGCTAAATGATTCACCTTATAATTGGAAATACTGGCTCAGGAAAAACTACCTATTCAAACAATTTAAAAATTAAAACCAAAGGAGTTATTTTTTCTATTGACAAATGGAATAACACCTTATTTCTTGCAGACAAAAAACCTACAGACGGACTAGAATGGTTTCTCGAAAGAATAGAGCGTGCTGAAAAAATGATTTTAGAGATCGTAAAACAATTAGAAAACTCGCAAACTGATGCTATACTAGACTTAGGACTCTCAAAACTTGAACATCGTGAAAAATTTAGGAAGTTTGCAGAACTACACAACTTTAAGCATCTAACTCACTTTATAGATATTTCTAAAGAAACACGACTTCAAAGAGTGATGCAAAGAAATTTAGAACAAGGAGAAACTTTCGAATTTGAAGTCAGCAAAGAAAATTTTGACTTTATGGAAACCTGGTTTGAAAAGCCAACGATGCAAGAATTAACAGGTGCAATCGTTATTTCAGAATAAACTAAATCACCCTAATCGAGCTACTGCATTTAGCTTGCTAAGCAAATCTTTTGCTACCTTATTATCAAATTCCTTTTTACGATATTTTGTAATGGGTCGTATTCCAACAATGCTATTAGTAATAAAAAGTTCATCTGCCTTTTGAAGATCAAAAGGTGAAATAGAGGCTTCTTTCAACGTATAATCTTCTAGCTTCGTAATTACGTCAATAAGTTTTTTTCGTGCTATTCCGTTTAAGCAACCATCTTTAATGGGTGGTGTTGTGATTGTTTTATCATTCACTAAGAATATATTGCCATTCAATACTTCAACAACTTGTTTTCTCTGATTTAATAGAATACAATTATCATAATCATTTTCATCAGCAAAAATGCTACCTACTACATTGATGATTCTGTTATTCGTTTTCAATGTAGACAACATATCTGCATTCACATAAAAATCTTTAAATAGCTCTACTTCATAAGCATCCTCATTTAAAATATAAAAAGGAGCATCTAAAAGTTTAGCTTCAATGCAATAAGAGACCTCATTAGTTTTAGGAAGATATAAACCACCATTATTGCGAAAAACCGTCATACGAACTCTCGTTGGAGTTGTTTCGAGTCCATTGCCGCTTATTACCTTTAGAATTTCTGCCTCTAAAAATTCCATAGTGAAATTCATGGGAATCTCCATCCTTAAAATGCGCATTGAAGCCATTAGTCTTAGATAGTGATCTTCCCAAAAGAATATAGAATTATTTACAACTCGAATGGTTTCAAAAAGACCGTCACCATATCGTAATCCGCGATTCTCGTGGTTTAAGTAGTTTTCTGTTTCTGGAAGTAACTTTCCGTTAAAATTTACATTCTTAGTCATAAAAAAAGCCTTGAAAATTCAAGGCTCAAAGATAATCTTAATTTAAATTATTCTATTTATTTAGATCCTAGTTGTTGCTTTAAATCACCAACTTGATTCTCCCAAAGCATTTTTGCTTCATCTACTTCATCTTCATCGGCAAAATCTGTAATGAACAACGAGACGTCTTTTGTTATCTCATCAACTATAATCTTCATTTCGAAATAGCTATCATCATCATTTTCTTCCCACGCAAATTTCACAAACTCATCACTCTTTCTTTTCAATAGTTTCGCTTCTTCTTCTGAACCGTCCCATATAAAGATAAAAATTTCTCCTCTTGAGTTTACATTATCAGCAAACCATTCAGAAAGACCTGACGGAGTTGATAAATACTGGTAAAGCATTTGTGGTGAAGATTGTATGACAAACTCTATTTCAAATTTAATTTTATCGCTCATTCTTGTTAATGTATGTTACGGCAATATATATATTTATACAGGATAAAAAAACAATTATTGTAGAATATTTTTAGCGAAGTATAGTTGATGAACAAATAATTTACCATTATATTTGCAGCCGTTTAAAAACACTCGACGGCGAGGTAGCTCAGCTGGTTAGAGCGTCGGATTCATAACCCGGAGGCCGTGGGTTCAAGTCCCACTCTCGCTACAAGTAAACAAAGGAACTTCAATAAACGAGGTTCCTTTTTCTTTTCACAGGTACAACATAGGTACAACAAATAGAGCTTATAGTAAATTGGATTTTAATTATCTTCATTTTATGTCAAATGGAAACAAATTTATAATCTATTTTTCCATATAATCCTGCCAAGTCACCAATACATATTTGTCCTTTCCTTTTTCATCCTTTTTTAAAAAACCATATTCATAAACAAATAGATAGGATTCCCCTTTCTGGTTTTTCCAATAATGAGTAAAGAAGTTCGGGTTAAAACCTAATTCCAAAAGAACGCTAGTTCTTATTGTCACTTTACCTCCTTTATTATATTCCTTAAGTATCTTCCTGTTCAATTTCAGTTGATTGTCAACTTTGTTGTAAAATCGTTCTGGATTTTGTTTTTCCATTTTATACTGATACCTGCTTTTACAATGTGTGTCACAAAATTTCTTATCAGTTCTCCCCTCCAGTTCTTTGCCGCAATGGAAACATTCTTTATGGATTCTCATAACTCCTAGTTTAATTAATAATTATACGTATCCTATTCGTATAAGGTACGTTTAAATCCATTATATCCTTTAGATTGCTTAAAAATAAGTAATGGAAAAAGGTAGAAGTGTTACATTAAAACATCTTTTAATCAAAGAAAAACGCTACATAGGCTTACAATTCAACACGGATAAAGTTATTCATGCTCTTGTCAAACAGCTGCCAGATGTAAAATGGAGTAACAGTTTTAACATGGTTTACATTTTGAACACAAAACAAAATCTTGATCAGATATTCAAAACCTTTAATGGCGTTGTTTGGGTTAATTGTAATCACTTTTTTGATAAAAGCATCACAAAAGAAAATAATGAGCCTATAGATATTACCTGGTTTAGAAAAAGGCAACTTCATGCTACTTATCGTGTTTGTCCTGCCAGTTATTTAGATAAGTTAGAATTGAGGAAATATGCCAATAATACCGTAAAAACATATGTAACTTCTTTTGAAACATTTATTAATTATTACAATACTAAAGATTTGATATCCATTAA
>CALLIG010000378.1 GCA_938009735.1 uncultured Flavobacteriaceae bacterium | reverse complement strand
TATTTTGAGATTCCTCTAAACTTTAATTCATTGGTGATTCGATTACGCCCCCATTTTTTTATTCTAAATTTTCCACGGGCATAGCTTTGTGCAAAACGTTCCTCATTTAAATAATTTTCTTGAATTAAATGTGTGATAATTTCATCGATTGCAGCAGGAATCATATTCATAGTTCGAAGCTTTTGATTTACTTCTTTATGACAGCGTTCTTGGTATGCACAATAGGCCTCTAGTTTTTTAGTGGCTTCTTTAAGGGTGTAAGTTTCGATTTTTTGAAATAGCATGGGTTCAAAAGTAATGAAATAAAAAAAGCGACCCCCATTGCTGAAGGTCGCTTAAATTATTAATAGCCATGATGGCTTAATAAATAGTTTTACCGTCTTTATTTTTAAAACGATATTCGAGATACGTATACGCATCTCTTTCTTGTACTTTGATCCATTTTTTATGTTCCAAAAACCACTTGAAACGAATGGATTGTAAACCTTTAGTTAAATAGGCGGCAATGAATGGGTGTATATTTAAAGTAATACCATCATTTGCTTTAGGGCCTTTTAAAAGTTTCTCTAAATCAGAATTGATTTTATCAATTAAAACGATTGGGGCTTCAACCTCTTGACCTGAGCCATTGGGGTTTTCCTCTGTAGTTTTAATATTCATTTCTGGTCGAACACGTTGCCGTGTAATCTGTATTAGGCCAAATTTACTAGGAGGTAGTATTTTATGCTTAGCACGATCATCTTTCATTTCATCGCGCAGATGATCAAAAAGTTTTCTACGATGTGGTGCTTTAACCATATCTATAAAATCTACTACTATAATTCCTCCCATATCACGTAAGCGCAATTGGCGAGCGATTTCTGAGGCCGCTAATAAATTTACCTCTAGTGCGGTATCTTCTTGGTTTTTAGCCTTGTTTGAACGGTTACCGCTGTTGACGTCTACTACGTGCAATGCTTCGGTATGCTCTATGATTAAGTACGCGCCTTTACTCATAGTAGCGGTGCGGCCAAAAGAAGTTTTTATTTGCCGTTCTATTCCAAATTTTTCAAAAATGGGAACGGAAGAATCGTACATTTTTACAATAGATTCTTTTGCTGGTGCAATTTCCAGCACGTAATCTTTAATCTGATCATAAAGCGTTTGATCATCAACATGAATTCCAGTATAGGAATCATTGAAAACATCTCTTAAAATACTAGAGGCTCTATTGAGTTCAACTAATACTTTAGAAGGGGTAGGCGCTTTATATAATTTCTTGCACATTGCTGACCATTTGGCCAACAAGTTTTCTAGATCTTTGTCTAATTCTGCAACTTTTTTACCTTCTGCAACTGTTCGAATTATTACTCCAAATCCTTTTGGTTTTATACTCTTAACGAGTCTTTTTAACCTGTCTTTTTCTTCTCGGCTTTCAATCTTCTGAGAGACTGATACGCGATCAGAGAATGGCACCATGACCAAATAGCGACCAGCTAATGAAAGCTCAGAGCTTATTCTTGGTCCTTTGGTGGATATGGGTTCTTTAACAATTTGCACTAATAAAGACTGATTGGCTTTGATAACATCTGTTATCACACCATGCTTATCTATATCTTTTTCTACTGGAAAGTTTTTCAGGGAATAATCTCTTAGTTTTCCTGTACTCACTTGCTTAATGAATTTTAGCATTGTAGCTAACTGTGGGCCTAAATCATGATAATGCAAAAAAGCATCTTTTTCATAACCCACATTTACAAAGGCTGCGTTTAAACCAGTAACTGGTTTTCTAACTTTGGCGATTAAAATATCACCTACAGCAAAATCGTTTTTATCTTCGTCTTTGTGTAATTCAGTAAGTTTTCCATCTTTTAGTAAGGCAAAATCGACGGCAGTAGAGCTAGATCTTACGATTAATTCTCTATTCACCTGAATTTATTTATACTCGTTACGCACAAGGCGCAACAAATGGATTAAACAATATTGAGACAGGTTCGATGTACCCGCCGAAATTCGCTTTTGGAATTTCTATGTCAATGAACGTGTAAAATGAAAAAGTAGTTGTTACAACTACTTTTTCTTGTGACGGTTAGCTCTTCTGCGCTTTTTACGCTTGTGTGTAGCTACCTTATGTCTTTTTCTTTTCTTACCACTCGGCATAGAGTATACTTTTTAAGATTATTATTTTATTTGAACGTTGCTTTTAACTCCTTCAACAAAAACCTTTGCAGGCTTAAACGCAGGAATATTATGTGCAGGTATTTTGATAGTAGTATTTTTTGAAATGTTTCTTCCTGTTTTTTCAGCTCTTGTTTTGATAATAAAACTACCAAAACCTCTAAGGTAAACATTGTCTCCGCCTTCTAGTGAAGATTTCACTTCTTCCATGAAGGATTCAACCGTTGCTTGTACATCTCCTTTTTCAATTCCCAGCTTGTCTGAGATTTTTGATACAATTTCCGCTTTCGTCATCTTTTTATTTAGGTTTTTTGTGTCAATTTTTGGCTTGCAAATATATAAATTAAATTCATTCTTTCATGCTAAACGACTAATTTTAAGTGAATTCATTAGAGTGCTATATGTTAAATTTCGATTTGAATTTTATAAGAAATATTATAAATGAATTTTAAGCATGAAATAAACGTGTATTTTTACTGCAACCTTGTAGTTGAATGACTTTTTCACACCATATTCTTATCTGGTACGCTAGTAACAAGCGTACATTGCCTTGGAGACGCACAAGGGACCCATATAAAATTTGGCTTTCAGAGATAATGCTGCAGCAAACACGTGTTTTGCAGGGTACTCCTTATTATTTAAAGTTTGTTGCAAATTTTCCCACGGTGCAAGACTTGGCGAATGCATCGGAAGAGCGAATATTAAAATTATGGCAAGGTCTAGGCTATTATTCTAGAGCTCGTAATTTGCATGCTACGGCGAAAATGGTTGTAAATGATTACGATGGTAAATTTCCAGATGAATATAAAGAACTATTAAAATTAAAAGGTGTTGGTGATTACACCGCTAGTGCTATTGCTTCTATATGTTTTGATGAACCTGAGCCGGTTGTTGACGGAAATGTATATCGGGTTTTAGCGCGCTACTATGGCATTGATACTCCTATTAATAGTACCCAGGGGATTAAGTACTTTAAGTCATTAGCTCGAAAGGTTATGGATGCGGATAATATTCGTGATTACAACCAGGGTATTATGGAGTTTGGTGCGATGCAATGCACTCCTAAAAAACCCAATTGTGAAGAATGTCCTTTAAACGAAAGCTGTATAGCATTAAAGGATAGTAGTATTGATCGGCTTCCTGTAAAGATTAACAAGACCAAAGTTAGAATTAGACACTTTAATTATCTTGTTCCGATTATTGAAGTTGCTAATGGAATTAATAAAACTGTATTACGCCAAAGGCTTGGCAAAGGTATTTGGCAAAATTTATTCGAATTCCCATTATTAGAGGCTGAAGAAAAGATTGACTTGAAAGCTATAAAATTGGGCTTAAGTGATGTCATTGATATTAAAGATACTCCTGAAATTTTTGTTTATAATGACAAGGTGATAATTCATAAATTATCGCATCAACATCTACATACCACTTTTTGGATTATAAAAACAACTACCAATATAAATGGAGCTATTCCACTTTCAGAAATTCAAAATTTTGCTGTTCCAGTTTTGATTGCAGATTTCATTAAGACCAGTAAAAATTTGTATTTTTGACCCATTAAACGGGAGTTTTGAAGTTGTATTCGAAAAGGTAAAAAACGAACTTTTCTCAATTTTAAAAGTATACTAACACGTAGATTATGAGTGGTACATTAAACAAGGTAATGTTAATTGGGCATTTGGGTGATGAAGTTAAAATGCACTACTTTGAAGGTGGTGGTTCAATTGGCCGTTTTCCAATTGCAACAAACGAATCATATACCAGTAAACAAACAGGAGAGAAAGTCACCAATACAGATTGGCACAATATCGTTCTACGTAATAAAGCAGCTGAAATATGCGAAAAATATTTAAGCAAAGGCGATAAAATATATGTAGAGGGGCGATTAAAAAATCGTCAATGGCAAGGGGAAGATGGTAATACGCGATATACAACTGAGGTTCATGTTCAAGAATTCACCTTCCTTTCCACAAAGAAAGAGAGTATGGCCAATGCCCAATCTCAACCCCAAAACACTCCGGTTCAGCAAGTGAATCCTGTAAAGGAAAATACTCAAGTTAACCAACCAGAAAAAGAAGATGATTTGCCTTTTTAAAATAGGTGAATAATACTTCTTTTTTAATCGAAGTGCTTATCAACTGTGGTATGTTGTTATTCTTGTTTCTTATGCAAAGAGTTCTTATTTTTAAACTAAACAAGTGTGTGAAAAACGCACTTCAATCTAAATTATAACTATTGGACCCTGACCCCCTTAGTTTGTTGCCTTATTTATTGGCTTTTAACGGTGCTTTCTTTTTAAAGATTGGCATTTTACTACTCTTGCTACTTTGTTCTGCATTAATTTCAGGTGCTGAAGTAGCTTTTTTTGCGCTATCACCTACAGATGTCAATCAAATTGAGGAAAAGAAAACTGCTAGAGGTGGCATTGTGGTTAAATTGTTAGAAAGACCAAAGAAACTTTTGGCGACCATTTTAATCGCAAACAATGCTATAAATATTGCTATTGTACTATTGTTTAATGTGCTAGGAGATACATTGTTTTCAGAAATAACCTATGAGCTTTTTGATTTTATTCCCGTTCGATTTTTGTTAGAAGTTGTGGCAATCACCTTTTTAATATTGATGTTTGGTGAAATACTTCCGAAGGTATATGCCAATAGAAATCGCGTCAGTTTTTCCTTTTTTATGTCTTATCCTTTGAAAGTACTAGATTTTATTTTTTCTCCATTAAGTCTTCCAATGCGTTCGACGACTTTGTTTTTATTCAAAAAGTTGGGAAAAGAAAAATCAACCCTAAGTGTTGATCATCTTTCTCAGGCATTAGAACTAACCTCTGAAGGTGACACTACAAGAGAAGAACAAAAAATTTTAGAAGGCATTGTATCTTTTGGAAATACGGACACCAAGCAAGTGATGCGGCCGCGAATTGACATTTTTGCTTTGGATGAGGAGATGAAGTTTTCTGAAGTTTTAGAAGAGATTAAGAAAAATGGTTACTCTAGAATTCCAGTATTTTCTGAGGGAATAGATAAAGTAACAGGCGTTCTATACGTGAAAGATGTATTGCCTTATATTGATAGAAAAACCTATAATTGGTTGTCTCTTATTCGCGAACCTTATTTCGTTCCTGAGAATAAAAAACTTGATGATTTGCTAACTGAATTTCAAGAAAAGAAAAACCATTTAGCGGTAGTTGTTGATGAATATGGGGGTACATCGGGCATTGTAACTCTTGAAGATATCATAGAAGAAATTGTAGGCGATATTAGCGATGAGTTTGATGATGAAGATTTGGTTTACTCTAAATTAGATGATTTCAATTATGTTTTTGAAGGAAAGACTGCTTTGAAAGATTTTTATAGAGTTATAAAAATGGAAAATGAAGAGGACTTTGAAGAGCAAAAAGGAGAATCTGAAACTATAGCTGGTTTTGTTTTAGAAATTGCAGGAAGTTTCCCTAAAAAAGGAGATAAAGTGGTTTTTAAAGACTATCAATTTTTAGTGGAGAGTTTAGATAAAAAAAGGTTAAAACAAATTAAAGTTACACTTCCTCATGAAAATTAAATTTCTATTTCTGTTTTTGCTATTAAGCCTTGTTTTCTTCGGATGTAAAGATGAAGAAGCCTTGCCTAAACCAAAAGCTATGCTACGTTTAGAATATGATAGGCCACCAATTGAAATAGCTGACACACCCAATTTTACTTTTGATTACAACGCCATTGCTGAATTGAAACAAAAGAACAGCAGGTCGGTTGCATTAAAATACCCAGAAATGAAGGCGGCCATATTTATGAGCTACAGAAAGATTAATGGAGATTTAAAAAACCTAACTAGAGACGCTCAAAAGTTAAGCTATGAACATGCCGCCAAAGCAGATGGTATTCGCCCTAGGGCTTATGAAGATATTACCAACAAGGTGTATGGCGAGTTTTTTGAAGTAAGTGGAAATGCCGCCTCTCAAGCTCAGTTTTATGTAACGGATAGCTTAAATCATTTTGTAACAGGTTCTCTATATTTTGAAACTAGACCTAATTACGATTCAATTTACCCTGCGGCTGTATACTTACAACAAGACATGGGTCGAATTATGGAGTCGTTAAGATGGAAATAATCTAGAATTTGTTTTGTTTCACTTCTATTTCCATTGTAAACACACCCAATTCATTTCTTCAATAATTAAATTATCTCGTGGGTTCAGCGACTTATATTTTTTAATACGTCTAGTTGCTTAATTGATATATCGGTTTTGTAACCTTTTCTTAAAAATGAAGTATACCCTGTTATACATCATAAAAAAAGCGATATCATGAGAATAACAATCAACAAAAAAACAAGTATTTTTCTGACCTTTTTACTTTTGTTACAGGCATCTTTTGGTCAACAAAGTGAAAAACAAGAGGACAACATCAACTTTGCTACATTTAATCATAGATCAGAAATAAATGAAGGTGATTGGTTTGCTACCATTGAAGAGAATTTAGTTTGTCTTCAATTGATGGATTCAAAAAATAGGAGCAACCCATCTTTTGTTATTAGCCTCTGTATTCCAGAGAAGGAATTTACCTTAAATGGCACAAACAGTTTTGAATTAAAAAGAGCAGCCGGCATCATTAAATTTCAAGGATCTTTTCCAAATGACAGGGAAACAGGAAATTTTACTTACATAAGAAATTCAGATTTTGAAACTTTTCTTAATAACGAAGGAATTAATGGCGGCATTGATGATAGCACTTCTTTTTTTAAATTGTTTTTAGGTAACGTCTCAAAAGAATATGTTCTTGGAGTTAAAAATCATGGGTATTACCCTACCATAAGACAACTTGGTAAGCTTGGAATTCATAATGTTGATTTAGAATATATCAATTCAATTGCGGACACCAATTATAAAGGTTTAGAATTGGACATGCTTATAAAATTTGCAATTCACGATATTTCAATCGACTATATCAAAGATCTAGAAAAAGCTGGCTACGGTGATATAGATGCGAATATGATTAAGAAATTTGCAATCCACGATGTTAGTGTTGATTACATTAATGGTCTTACGCAAGCTGGTTATAGTAATTTGGACCTTAATATGATTAAGAATTTTGCTGTTCATGATATTACCATTGATTACATTAAAGGCTTATCTGAAGTTGGATTTGCAAATCTTGAACCTAACATGCTCAAGAACTTTGCTGTACATGACATAAGCTCAAATTATATTCAATCTCTTCTAGATGCTGGTATTACCGATGCTGATCCGCAAAGCTTCAAAAAAGCTAAAATCCATGGGTTGACAGCCAATTACATAAAGAGAGCAAAGGCGAACGGACACAATACAAATGAATTGTCTGATTATGTTAGGTTAAAGATTCACGGTAAATAAGCTATGATTCTTTGAAATGTGGCACGGTCAAAGTGTGATAAAAAAATTATCTTGCATTAGATTTTGACCCAATGCAAAAACAAGACCTTCTCGATTGTCACAAAAGAATACAGCCCTTTATTCATAGAACTCCAGTATTATCATCTCGATTGATTAATGCAGAGGTTGGTGCCGAGGTCTTTTTTAAATGCGAAAATTTTCAGCGTGGTGGCGCCTACAAAATGAGAGGAGCAACCAATGCAATTTTACAACTAACTGACGAGCAAAAGAGACAAGGTGTGGTCACACATTCTTCTGGTAATTTTGCGCAGGCCGTTTCTTTAGGTGCTAAAACTTTAGGAGTAACTGCTCATATAGTAATGCCGACTTCAGCGCCTGAAGTTAAAAAGATAGGGGTGAGAGAATATGAAGGAATTATCTACGAATGCGAGCCTACTTTAGAAGCTCGAGAGCAAAATGCGAATCAAATTGCAAAGGAAATAGGAGCTACCCTTTTACATCCATCTAATGATATTGAGGTTATAATAGGACAAGGTACTGCAGCCATAGAATTGCTAGAAGAACAACCAGATTTAAATGCTATTTTTTGTCCTGTTGGCGGAGGCGGACTAATTGCTGGTTCTGCTTTAACGGCTCATTATTTTGGTAATAATTGTAAAGTATATGGTGGAGAACCTTTTGAGGCAGATGATGCGTATCGATCTTTATTAAGTGGAAGGATAGAAGGCAATGAAACGACAAATACTATAGCAGACGGACTCAAAACTACCTTGGGAAGCAATAATTTTCCAATAATAAAAGAACATGTATCCGGAATCATACGCGTTACAGAAGAGGAAATCGTTTCTGCTATGCGTCTAATTTGGGAGCGTATGAAAATCATTGTAGAACCTTCGAGTGCTGTAACTTTAGCCGCACTTTTGCGCGATAAAGCAAATTTTTCAGATCAAAAAATAGGGATTGTAATTTCGGGTGGCAATGTAGATTTAGCTAACTTACCTTTTTGACAATTAAAATAAGATTAGAATGGTTCAAAAATTTGTTTAATTCACCTCAAGTAAAGCTTCTGCCTTCGCAATACTTGTATTCATTTTTTCTTTGACAATGTTGATCTTTTTTTCTTCCTCGTCAAGTAACTTTTGCTTTTCAGAAGTAAGTGCTTTTCCATCAATTCTTTCTTCTGTATCAAAATTTTTACTAAAACCTTGCATCCAGTCCATCATGCTTTTGTTGGCATCTTGTAAATCTTCCATGGCCTGTTTGTCTTCAGCGGTGCCTTGGTCAGTATCTATTTTTTTTCGGAGTGTTGCAGCCAATCTGCCTATTTTACTCATTTTAGGCATAACTTCATCATGTATTGCCATGACTTCTTTCATCTGGCTTGTTTCCGCAGAAACCTCAGTTTTTTTATCCTCTTTACAACTAAAAGCTAATGTTGCAAAAAGAGTAGCAAAAATTAAAATATATTTTTTCATCGTACAATTTGATTTTTTAGAACCGTATTTTTAATAACATACACGTAGTCTTTAACTTTGGTGCCTTTGATAATATCTTCGATTTCGCTAATTTTAATATGAGCGTCATCATACTTAATAATTGCCTTTCCTTCTGCATAACTTACTTTGGCAGATTGCACCCCTTTTGCTTCTTCAATATTTTTAGCAATGATATCAGCACAGCCTTCTTGACAAGCCATACCGTCTATTGTTACATAAGCAATAGTTGTTGTAAATTCAATAGTACGTGTTTTTGTGGGAGTTGGAGTTTGGGCAGTAATCATAGGACTTGCGAAAGCAAAAGCAAGAATGATAATTAGATTTTTTACAGCCATAACGGGTTTTAATTTTGAATTAAATAATCATTGTAAAGATACTTAAAAATGAAATAAGCCTCCTTTTCAAGAAGAACTTGTCGCTTCAAATAGCTAGAAATTACAAATAGTTAGCACTCATGGTATTTTATAAGCGAAAACAAAACTGCTTATTTTTTATCATTAAAAAACCTCACTTTTGTAAAAATTTAGCGCCTTGACTGATTATCAAAAAAAGTGGTTTTACTTAATAATGCTTTCCTTCATTTGGGGGTCGTCCTTTATATTGATAAAAAAAGCGCTGATTGGTTTTTCGGCAATGCAATTAGGAGGCTTACGAATTGTATTCGCATCTTTAGTATTATTCTTATTTGGCTTTAGAAGCTTAAAAAAAATCAACTCTTCTGATTGGAAATGGCTAATTATTGCAGGGTTTACCAGCTCGTTTTTTCCGCCATTTTTGTTTGCATTAGCACAAACGCAATTAGATAGTGGTATTACATCCATATTCAATTCTGTTGCTCCGTTGATGACTACAATCGTTGGTATTGCAATGTTTGGAGCTATTATTACAAAAAGACAAGTGCTAGGTGTTTTTATTGGCCTTTTTGGTACAGTTGCATTGATCTTTGCAGGAATGGAATTTAATCCAGATCAAAACTATTGGTATTCAATTTTCATTTTGCTTTCAGCTCTCGGCTATGCGTTTAATATAAATATTATTAAAAACCATTTAGCTCACTTAAGCCCAATAACCGTAACAACAGCAAGTTTTGGCGTTGCATTTTTACCCGCCTTGGTGTTGGTTTGGTATTCTGGTTTTTTTGATGAGGTAATTGAAAGCACACAAATGCATGATGCTTTTTGGTATCTTTTGGTACTTGCTGTTGTAGGCACATCTTTGGCGAATATTTACTTTAACAAATTGATTCATTTATCGAGCCCTGTTTTTGCTGCATCGGTGACCTATACTATTCCGTTAGTTGCTGTGATATGGGGTTATTGGGATGGAGAAACAATCAATGTTTATCAGCTTATAGGTGGTGTTATTATTCTTTTTGGTGTCTGGTTGGTGAATAAAAAAAGAAAACAGGCAATCAAAGTGTAACAGATTTAGTTTTTAGTACTCTTTGTACTAACTAAAAAACGAACAATCATGAAAAAATCAATTTTATTCTATGCAGTAATTACTGCATTAATTTTTACTGTAAATTCTACTCAAGCCCAGAAAGTTACATCAGTAGATGCTTTCGAAAAGGTTATAGTTAGTCCCCATATTGAAGTAGTTCTTGTTGAAGGCAATGAAGAATCAGTAAAGATTGAAAACGCTAAGGTCTCAGAAGATAAAATCAACATTGAAGTTGTTGGTAAAACTTTACGTCTCTATTTAGATGGGGCAAAAACTGTAACAAAATCTGAAAGAGTAGATAATGATAAATGGAGAGGCAAGAAATCTATTTATAATGGCACTCAGGCTACCGCAACAATTACATATAAGCGTTTAGAAACTTTATCTGTACGTGGTGAAGAAATAGTAAAATGCGAAAGTCCGATTGAACAAAAAAATCTTAAACTTACTATATATGGCGAATCGAAAGTATATTTTAAATCGTTGACAGCTGAGGAATTGACGGTTTCTATTTACGGAGAAAGCTATTTAGAAATTGAAGCCGGCTCTGTTGATCGACAAGTATATCGTGCTTATGGCGAGAGTGAAGTGAATACTATTGAAATGGAAAATGATGCTACAAAGATTACCGCCTACGGTGAAAGTAATTTTAGAGTTAAGGTCGCTGATAGATTAAAAGTTACCTGCTACGGAGAAACTACAATTAACTATAAAGGTGATGCCAACGTGGATAAAGGAATCGTGATTGGTGAAGCTGAGATTCGAAAAATTGGATAGTTAGTGGAAAGCTTATTAAAAAAACAGCTTAAATTCTATTCAAATAGCTTGTAGATTACCTATTTACGCTTATATTTGCATCCGCTTAAAGAAAAATTTGAGTGATAATTTTAAATTAATATACACGCTATGTACGCAATTGTAGAGATGGCAGGGCAGCAATTCAAAGTTGCAAAAGACCAAAAAGTGTATGTTCACCGTTTACAGACTGAAGAAGGTCAAAAGGTAACTTTTGATAATGTACTTCTTTTAGATGACGGTAAGAACGTAACTATTGGCGCCCCAGCTATAGACGGAGCCGCTGTTGAGGCTAAAGTCATTAAACACCTTAGAGGTGACAAAGTAATCGTCTTTCACAAGAAGAGACGTAAAGGTTACAGAAAGAAAAATGGTCACCGTCAGTCATTGACTGAAATCGTAATTGAGAGTATCATTGCGAAAGGTGCCAAAAAAGCTAAAGCTGCTGAACCAAAAAAGGCTGCTCCTAAAAAAGAAGCTGCTCCAAAGGTTGAAGCTCCAAAAGCAAAAGTAGCGCCTAAAGCCGCTGCTCCTAAGAAAGAAGAAGCACCAAAAGCAAAGCCAGCTAAAGCTGACGATTTGAAAAAGGTTGAAGGTATTGGTCCGAAAATCGCGACTACTTTAATCGAAGCAGGTATTGTAACTTTTGCTGACTTAGCAAAAGCAAAACCAGCTAAAATTTCTGAAATCATTGCAGGTGTTCGTGGAAATCACGTTACTGATACATGGCCAGCTCAAGCTAAATTAGCTGCTGATGGCAAATGGGATGAGTTGAAAAAATGGCAAGACGAATTAGACGGTGGTAAAGCTTAATTGCAAACCACCTAATATATAACAATATAAAACCGTACAAAAATGGCACATAAAAAAGGTGTAGGTAGTTCGAAAAACGGTAGAGAGTCAGAATCGAAACGTTTAGGTGTTAAGATCTTTGGTGGTCAAGCTGCAATAGCTGGTAACATCATTGTAAGACAACGTGGAACCACGCACAACCCAGGTGAGAATGTATATCTTGGTAAAGATCATACGTTGCATGCTAAAGTTGATGGCATGGTAAAATTTCAAAAGAAAGCAGGCGGAAAGTCGTATGTTTCTATTGAGCCTTTTGAGGCTTAAGAAATAGTTTTCTTTTAGTAGTATTAAGAACCCTCTTCATTATTGAAGAGGGTTTTTATTTTGCTGAAAATTTTAGGCTAACAAGTGTTTAAACTATTACTATTGAGACGCTTATCATAAATAAAAGCCAAAACCTTATAATTAATACTAATTATAAGGTTTTGGAGTTATTCTTGTAGAAGTGGTATCGAATCTATAAATCGCATCATATGAAAAAAAGAGTTTTGGTTTTGATATTAGCACTCACGTCTATGAGTATGACTTTCGGTCAAGAGTGGCGGACAAATTTTGCAAAAGCTAAAGAGATTGCAACGGCTGAAAAGAAGACTATGATTTTAGTTTTTCAAGGTTCTGATTGGTGTGCCCCTTGTATTAAATTAGATCGGGCAGTTTGGAGTACCGAAACTTTTAAAGAATACGCAGCAAAACATTACGTGATGATTCAAGCTGATTTTCCTAGAAAAAAGAAAAATGCGTTACCAGACGAGCAAACCAAAGCCAATGCTGAATTAGCGGAAACCTATAATAAAAATGGGGTTTTTCCTTTTGTAGTTGTTTTAGATAGTAGCGGTAAGGTTTTAGGAGAAACTAGCTATAAGAAGACAACTCCACAATCTTATATTGACGAATTAAACGCATTTACAAAGTAATTTGAAAGCGACAATAACTTCATTTTTGCTCTTATTTATGATTACTTGCTCAGCACAGCAGGCTTTCAAAAAAACCCTCAAATTGATGGGCAGTCGTTTTGACATAACGGTTACTGCAAGCGATTCAATTGTAGGTTACCAACATATCGATACTGCAATAGCTGAAATTACAAGAATAGAAAAATTGATTTCTTCTTGGGATGGAGCTTCTGAAACTTCGGAGATTAATAGAAATGCAGGAATTAAACCTGTAAAAGTAAGTCCAGAACTTTTTGATCTTATAAAAAATGCACTTACAATTTCTAAATTGACCGATGGGGCATTTGATATTAGTTATGCATCAATGGATAAAATCTGGAAGTTTGATGGAAGCATGACTACCATCCCATCCGAAGAACAAATTAAAGCGTCAATAGCTAAAGTCGGATTCGAAAATATTATACTTGATAAGGAGAAAAACACCGTTTTCTTGAAATTAGAGGGAATGAAAATCGGTTTCGGTGCTATTGGAAAAGGATATGCTGCTGATATGACAAAAGCACTTCTGATTAGAAATGAAGTATCATCAGGCATTATTAATGCATCGGGAGATATGAATACTTGGGGTAAACAACCTGATGGAAGCGATTGGAAGGTTGCAATTACTAATCCGTTAGATAAGAACAAAGTATTTGCTTTGTTGCCGATCAAAAATGGAGCAGTAGTTACATCAGGAAATTATGAGAAATATGTCAATTTCAATGGTAAAAGATATACACATATTATTGATCCACGAACAGGCTATCCAGCTACCGGAATTATAAGTGTTACTGTTTTTGCGCCAAAAGCTGAACTTGCCGATGCACTTGCAACTTCTGTATTTGTTATGGGTAAGGAAGCGGGATTAGATCGCATCAATCAATTGCCAAAAGTGGAATGTATTATTATTGATGACAAAGGAAATATCACAAAATCGAATCATATAGAGATAGATAAATTATGATAAAGAAAGTTTTAATGATCGTTTTGATCACCTGTTTTTTTAGCAGTTGTGTGGTGGTCAAAGAATACGAAAAGGTAAACATTAATGATCCTGATATGATTCTTGCCGAAAAGCCATGTGACCGAAACGTAAGTACAATGCACTCTTATAGAGAGGCTGCTGTAGGAGCAAATGGAGGAAAAACTGGTGGAGGCTGCGGCTGTAATTAAGATCTAATTATCTATGAATAGCTTTAAAATTATTTTCACGACAGGCCTCTTTCTACTATCTCTTTCTGCAATTGCGCAGAAGGCACAAGACTCGACTAAGGTCTATAAAAAAAGAGTGTTAGAAACTACAGAAATTGATTTCCTAACGAGTTATTACGCCCAAGATGGTGATAATGCAGCTGTTAGTGGTGGAATAGGTACTGAAGAACTGACTGATATTACGGGAACATTTGTGATTTCTATTCCTTTAAATGAAGATGATGTTTTGACAATCGATGCTGGAGTTTCAGCATACACGTCAGCCTCTTCAAGTAATGTAAATCCGTTTGATGGGCGTCAGCCAGCAGATCCTTTTGTAGCCAGTTCTGGAGCTTCGCAAGCCGATACTTGGGCAAACCTAACAGGTTCATATAGTCATAGCTCTGATGATAGAAATGATATTTCATCTATCAAAGTTTCGGTGTCTACAGAATACGATTATTTCTCACTAGGTTTTGGTGGTGGTTACACAAAGCTATTCAATGAAAAAAATACAGAACTTAGTATTAACGCAAATGTTTTTATAGATAAATGGAATGCTATTTATCCTTCAGAATTACGCCCCTTTGGTGCAAATGGAATCGGCTCGTTTCGAACAAGTGAGATAACAGGAAACACAAATTACAGCCCTAATTTTACTGAATTCGATAGTGAAGGACGTAATACCTATTCTCTAGGATTGGGCTTTTCTCAGATACTTCATAAAAACCTACAAGGTTCGTTGGCGCTAGATGTTGTGCAACAACAAGGATTATTATCTACACCTTTTCAAAGGGTCTATTTTGGTGATGTGGATGATTCATTTATTGAAAATTTTCATTTAGCAGATGACATCGAACGTTTGCCTGACTCACGACTTAAAATAGCTGTTGGCGGACGGTTAAATTGGTATTTAAATGAGATTGTAACTATCCGAACGTTCTATCGATATTACTTTGATAACTGGGGAATAAACTCGCACACAGCAAGTATTGAGATGCCAATTAAAATTACTGATAAGTTTACTTTGTATCCATCATATCGATTTTACAATCAGACTGCCGCAGATTATTTTAACCCATATGAGGGCGCTGTTTCAACGGATGCATTTTATACTTCAGATTATGACCTTTCAGAATATACCGCGAACCAATACGGCTTCGGAATATCATATACTGATATCTTTACCAAAATGCGCATTTGGAAACTTGGTTTTAAGAGTATTGATTTAAAGTTTTATCAATATGATCGAGATACTACCTTTAGTTCAAGTATAATTACAGCAGGGTTTAAATTTGAGATAGATTAAAAAGGAGTATTGATTATTTACTCGTTATTATTGAAATTCAAAAAAGCTCTTCACATTTATAACCTAACTTCTCTATTTCCTTAATTAAAAACCCATTTACAACAGTATTTGCATGAATACGTAAAATATGGTCAATGTCTTCAAGATCAAAGTTCCATTTTCCATTTCCAACAATGAGATTCAAGATAATCGACACATTTTGAATCTCGTTTTCTTGTAATAGATTAGTCTTAAAAATAGATATTTCTTTTTGCCGTGTTATAACGTTGGATGTAGCATCTATCATAATAATATTTTATCGAGTTACGGTAGTTACTGTAGGGGTATAGATACCTAGGGTTACCACAGCTAGAATCATATTGCCAAACGTTTGTTTGGTAGAAACGGTGTAATCAGCTGCTGTGCCTGCCAATTCTTCGGTGTTACATGACTTGTCTTTTACAGCTCCAAAGAGCATATTGTGGTTCAATTCGGACGCGTATGAATTGCCTTGAGCTCCTTCGCCTACTATTTGCTGACTTGAAAAACAAGAGCTTAATAAGAGTGTTGCTGTTATTATTGCAGTTAATTTAATCTTTCGGTTCATAGTTTTAATTTTGAGTTAATAATTAGAATTGATAACGGTACCCAAAGTCAGGAAAGAAGCCAATTTGATTCACCTGATCAATATTGTTAGTTTGGCGATTGTATCTTCTTGCAAAAACATTTTCGTTTGCTGTAACGTTTTGAAGATCTAAATACACCTGATGCGATCTCTTCTTTTCTTTGCTATTAAGTTTTATGCCAAATTTTAGATCCCATCTAAAATAGGAGTCGTATTGAGAGTTATATGTAAACTCATCTTGCAGTACTTCGAAACCTGTTTGTTGCGAAGCTTCTAAATCAACAGGTGTGTAGTATCGGCCACCAGATGTTGTAAATCGAGTGTCTATGAAAAAAATGTTTTTACGTAAACGTCCAACCTTGAACTCTTTTCCGCCTAAAAGATTTACGACATAGCCGTTGTTGAAGGGAGAGTTGCGTTCAACACCGTCGCTTGCTGTGTATTTACTATCGAAAAATGAACCTGTAAAAAGACCGTAGTACCCTTTGCTAAAGAATTTTTCTAAGGTGAATTCAATTCCGGTATTATATCCAGTACCATCATTCACTAACGAAACACGGTTATTGTCAAAGATGAAATTGGCTCCTTCGGTTAAAGTTGAATAACTAGACGGAAAAGGCTCTACACCTGCCTTATCTATACTTTGATAATAAACTTCTACTTTCCCTCGCCAATTGCTATTTAGTTTTACGTCATAACCCAAAACATAATGATTGCTACGGGTAAAATCTAGATTTTTATTAGTCTGAACCAGTTGCCCATTAATTTCTTCATTCAAGAATAATAAGGGCAAGGCTACTGATTGTTGATGTAGTCCGTAGCCAAGGTTTAAAGTATGATTAGGAGCTAGTTGATACGTTAATGAGGTCCTCGGTTCTAAAGCAAATTGTTCGTTAAGACTACTATATTGCGCATGTAAACCTGCATTAATTGTTAGCTGTTCAGAAAGTCGAAATTGAATATGGGCATAGGGTTGAAGCAATAACATGTTTTCGTTGATGTCACGAAATGTGAAAAAATCTGGATCGCCGTCTGAATTGTTATCTGGTTGTTTGTTTCGATCTTGCAGTAAGTATTGCACATTAAAATTTTCTGCTAGTACGCCAATTCTAAGAGTGCTTTTGTTATTTAGTTTCGAATTATAAAGCGTTGAAAAAGTAAATCGGGTTTCTGAATTATCAACCTTTGCATATTGTATAAGACGTTCTTCGGATGTGTCTTTATCTATGTAACGATCAATATTGAAATCATTACCTGAAAAAGAACCAGAAAGTATTGATCTTAAATAAGAGTTTTGGCCTAATGTTATTTGGTGTTTTAATCCTAATACACCAAAACGAGATTCTGCAGTTGTGTTTTCATCTTCGGCGGCAAAAAGATCATCTTCACCTATTTCATTTCCTAAGAATTCAATATCAGAATTTCCCATTATTCCGAATACGGAAAACTTGCCAAGATTGCTTTTTCCAAAATTCAGATGAAACGAAAGGTCGCTATAATTAGGAGTTGCTGATGTACCACCCGCGCCAACACCTAACATACTAATTAATGAATACCGCCCTGCTATTAAAAAAGAACCTTTCTTTTTTCCTAATGGGCCTTCTGCCATCGCTTCTACACCAGTAAAAATACCTACTTGCAAAGTGAATTCGTAGTCATCAATGTTACCATTTCTAAAACCTAGATCGAATACGCCACCAATAGCGTTACCATATTCTGATGGAAAAGCAGAGGTCAAAAAATCAGAATTTTTCAACATGTTTGGATTCAATGCAGACACCGGACTACCAGTTGTGCCGGCTGTTCCAAAGTGATTTGGGCTAGGAATAGGGATGCCTTCTAGACGCCATAGGAGTCCGGTTGGAGAATTTCCCCGAACAACTATATCATTACGGCTATCATCAGGTGATGACACCCCTGCAAAATTTGCGGCTAACCGGCCAACATCACTTCTTCCACCTGAAAATCTTGTAACTTCTTCCAGGCCAAATTGACGGGTAGAAACGGTTGCAAGTTTGTTAATTGGTTTGTCTTTATTGGTATTTGTAGTAAGTACTACTTCATCCAATTGATTGAATGCTTCCGTTAATCCGATATTGATAAAAACATCTTTCCCTGAAGTAACTTCAATATTAGGAACGGTATAGGGTTCGTATCCTATAAAACTTACACGAATAGCTCGTCTTCCGACACTAACATCTTTAAGGGTAAACCTTCCATCGAAATTAGTAATAACTCCGGTAGCTTGGCTGGCATTCAAAAGTTCAATAGTGGCGCCTTCTAATGGGCTTTCAGATTGTTTGTCAAAAACTAGACCTTTAATAGAACTGGTTTGGGCTAATATGGGTGTTAGACCTAAGAACATAAAGTATAGTGCAATGTTTTTCATAATTTGATTTAATAGCTTGCATCAAAGATGTTGATTTGTATGAGCTATTACTATCGAAAAAAATGCACTTGTTTATTTAGCTGTTGAGCTGTTGAAGAAGAAGTTAGAAGTCCGTATGATTCGTTTTTTGGTTGAATTACGTTCCAAGATGAATATGTGCAATTCAACACGTATTTTCTCAATTGAAAGAGAGTGATCGTCTAAAAACAGATTACTTAGGTATCTTTAATAATTATAGTTCAATCATTATGCTCAAAAAGAAGAAAGTTCAAAAATTTCTATTTCGATGGTTAGTGGTCAATGTGGTGTTCTTTCTGGTAAAAGCCACTTTGGAGCATGAATACCAGGAAATGCATAGTTTTTTATCTCCCACTAATATCTATTATTACTGTACTACCTTTTTTCTATTTATGGTGACTTGGGAGTATAATGATTGGCTTATTGCAAAACAAATCAAAAAAGGGGGATTAGACTTAAAGAGCAGTTTTCTAATTTTAGTTAAATCAATGGCTGTTCTAATTCCTTTTAGTGTATTGTTTTATTATTTGGCATTATACCCTTTTCAAGATCTAATAGGTCATAAAACGGATGAACAATTCATATGTTTTATTCGTGATTTATTGCGCGCGACAATTTTAGGTCTTGCTACAATCTTATTTAACTTGTTTTATCACGCTATGAAACAACGTGATGAGATGACAAAGAAATTGGAAGATTTACAAAAGGAAATGTTAGTCTCTAAATACACATCGTTAAAGAATCAAATCAGTCCGCATTTTTTATTTAATAGTTTGAACACACTTACTTCATTAATGTATGAAGACCGTGATTTAGCTTCTGATTTTTTATCGCGGTTGGCGTCAAGCTATAGATATATATTAGAAAACACAGAAGAAGATTTGGTGAGTTTGAGCAAAGAATTAAATTTCTTAGATTCTTACGTGTTTATGATGAACATACGACATGACGACGCGTTAAAAATACAGATGAACATTAAAGTTGACACAGAAGAATTTTTAGTGCCAACCTTATCTTTACAGATGTTGGTAGAGAATGCATTAAAGCACAACTATTATTCCACAGAAAAACCTCTTAACATTCGTATCTCATCAGTTGGTAAAATAGGTATTGTCGTTGAAAATACATTGCACAAGCGAGTTAATGAAGAAGTTTCCACGAAACTAGGACACAAGAACATACAGAAACGTTATTCTTTTTACACCAATCAAGAGGTGGCAATCGAAACAGAAGCAGATATTTTTAGGGTGACCATGCCACTATTACATAAAGACATCAAAAAAGTTAAGGTATTATCTGTATCATAAGAATCAAAAAACCATCATAAGAATTGAAAGCAGTTATCATAGAAGACGAAAGTATTGCATCAAGGCGATTGGCTAACTTAGTTGCGGAAATTGCCCCTGAAATAGAGATAGAAGCGCAGCTTACTTCGGTTGAAAATGGTCTTAAGTGGTTTGAAACAAATGCCTTGCCACAATTAATATTTTTAGATATTCAATTGAATGATGGTTACGGCTTTGATATTTTAGATAAGCTTGAGCATCATCCACCTGTTATTTTTACAACGGCTTATAACGAATATGCAGTTCGCGGTTTTAAGTATAACGGACTTGACTATTTACTCAAACCCATTGATAAAAATGATCTTCAAGTTGCATTAAATAAGTTTCGAAAAAATAATGGTCAAGTTATAGAGGCAATACCGTCAGATAAACTAGAGCAAATCAAGAACTTATTTAACAAGGAATACAAGCACCGCTTTATGGTAAAAGTGGGCAATCAGTTCAAATCTTTTAATGTAGAAGATATTGCCTTCTTCAAATCTCATGAAGGGTTGATTTTTCTATACACGCATTCGGGGCAATCTTATCCTGTAGAATATACGATTGATCAATTAGAAGATATATTGAACCCAGTTCAGTTTTTCAGAATTAATAGAAAGTTTATGGTTTCAGTAAAATCGGTTATTGAAATTCATTCTTATTTCAATAGTCGGTTATTATTAAAACTAATGCCTAAAGAAGAAGAGCAAGTAATAGTTTCAAGAGAACGCACAACCAATTTTAAGCGTTGGTTAGATATGTAATTACTAGTATAATAAAAATAGGTCTTCAATTTAAAGCACAAAACTTGATGCTTTTACATTGAAGACCTATTATCAAAAAGGATATAATTATTCAGTTACGATTAAGAATCTGGTTTTCCTTTTAATCGTTTTTCTACTCTCTTTTTAAGAATTGTAAGACGCTTCATAGCATCCATTAACTCTACCTCTTGGGTTACTTTGTATATTTCATTGATTTCTAATATCAATGCTTTTACTTCTCTTGCTGATGACACTCTGTCGCTGGTCGTCATTCCTGACTTTTTCCGTCCTTCGTATTCTGCGACGCGTTCCATTAAATCCATATAATCTTAATTTATTCTAAATTTCAAAAACTTAGCAATTATTACTGAAATGTATGTAAAATCCTTCGAATTTCACAGACAGTACTACAACTAATTCTTATTCATCTATATGTTAGTCTTTTAGCTTGTCAAAATCCTTGCCAAAAAACATTTTGATTAATTCTTTATCTCGGCGTATTAGAAACTAATTTAATGCCGAGGTGCTATTGTACAAAAACCCCAGCTGCAAGCAACTAGGGTTTTATGATATAAAATTTTGAAAATTATTTAGTACCTGTAATATTCAGGCTTGAATGGACCATCAACAGTTACACCGATATACGATGCTTGTTCTTCTCGTAATTCAGTAAGTTCAGCACCTAAACGAGATAAATGTAATTTGGCTACTTTTTCATCTAAATGCTTAGGTAGCATATATACTTCGTTTTTATAGTTGGCACTATTTTTCCAAAGTTCGATTTGCGCTAAAGTCTGATTCGTAAATGAATTACTCATTACAAAACTAGGATGCCCCGTTGCACAACCTAAATTCACCAAACGACCTTCTGCAAGAACAATAATATCTTTACCATCAATAGTGTATTTGTCTACTTGAGGTTTAATTTCATCTTTAGTATCACCATGGTTATCATTTAACCAAGTCATATCTATCTCGTTGTCAAAATGACCTATGTTACACACAATGACTTTGTCTCTCATTGCCTCAAAATGCTGCCCTTGAATAATGTCTTTATTACCGGTAGTTGTAATAATTATATCAGCCTTACCGATCACATTTTCCAATTTTTTAACTTCAAAACCATCCATACAAGCTTGTAATGCACAGATAGGATCAATTTCGGTAACGGTAACTATTGAACCAGCTCCTTTAAATGAGGCTGCAGTACCTTTTCCAACATCACCATAACCTGCAACAACAACTTTTTTACCAGCAAGCATAGTATCCGTAGCTCTTCTGATAGCATCAACTGCGCTTTCACGACAACCATATTTGTTATCGAATTTAGATTTTGTAACAGAATCATTTACATTAATAGCAGGCATTGGTAGTGTTCCGTTCTTTACTCTTTCGTATAAACGGTGAACCCCCGTTGTAGTTTCTTCAGAAAGTCCTTTGATAGCATCTGTCAATTCAGGAAATCTATCAAGAACCATATTGGTTAAATCACCACCATCATCTAAAATCATATTCAAAGGTTGACGATCTTCTCCAAAAAATAATGTTTGTTCTATACACCAATCAAATTCTTCTTCGTTCATTCCTTTCCAGGCGTAAACAGGAATTCCTGCTGCTGCAATAGCTGCTGCTGCATGATCTTGTGTAGAGAAAATATTACATGAGCTCCAAGTAACATCAGCACCAAGTGCTGCTAATGTTTCAATTAAGACTGCTGTTTGAATAGTCATATGAAGACATCCGGCAATACGAGAACCTTTTAAAGGTTGTTCTGCGCCATATTCTTCGCGAAGAGCCATTAAGCCTGGCATTTCTGCTTCAGCTAAATTAATTTCTTTTCTTCCCCAATCAGCTAGGGAAATATCTTTTACCTTATAAGGTACGTAAGTGGCAGTTTCTGTGCTCATATTCTTTTTATTATTTACTTTCGTTAAGTAGTGATATACTCTAAAATTAGGGGCTACAAAGATATGAAATACTAAAATAAAAGTATGCCCCTTTACAAGACAATAACGGTCAGTTCAACGATTAAAGTCCATATTTGGAAGATTGAAGAGTCTGAAGATGAGCTCGCTCTAGGAATAATGTTGACTGAACATTGTCAAAATCGTATGGCCGGTATGAAGTCGGAGATGCACCGAAAAGGATTTTTGAGCATTCGACATCTTATGGCAGAAGCTGGTTACGTAGATGCAGACTTGTTTTACGATGCAGTTGGTAAACCCCACCTTAAAGATGGGAAGCATATTTCAATTACACACTCTAATCAATTTACGGGTATTATTGTTAGCGATACAGAAGAAGTTGGTATTGATATTGAAATGCAGCGAGATAAAATTTTACGAATTGCTCATAAATTCACGCCAATTGAGGAATATCGTACCATAGCCAATTCAGATGCATTAATTCGAAAGTTGACTACTGTTTGGGGCTGTAAAGAATCACTATATAAGATTTATGCGGAGCCAGGACTAAGCTTTTTACAAAACATTTATATTCAAGAATTTTCATTATCTGATGACAGTATCAAAGGTGAAGTACTTTACCAAGAAAGTAGCACAGCATTTAATATTAAGTTTTTAGAATTTGAAGGGTTTACCTGCGTATATGCAGTAAAATGTTAGATTTTCCACGATTTTTGATTCCCTTTAAAAAATAAAGTAGATTTCAAAATAAGCCTAATTACAAAAAATGAATATATCAGTAGAACTCACTTTTTCTCCTTTACAAGATGATTTTGAAACGCATATAATTAAATTTATAAAAAAGCTAAGAGCTTCTAATCTAACCATTTTAGAAAACCCACTAAGCACTCAGGTTTATGGGGAGTATGATGTGGTCATGAATGTACTTCAAAATGAAATAAAAGAAGCTTTTGAATTAATGGACAAGGGCCTACTTTTTATGAAAATTGTCAAATCTGATCGAAGCGAGTATGAACCAAATTTTTGATTTTTTTCTATCCTCTTATCAGGGTAAACCGGATTATATAATTATTCTTGAAGCAATTGTTTTTGTTACAGGAATAGCGAGTGTGTGGTTTGCTAAAAGGGAAAATATTTTGGTTTATCCAACAGGTCTTGTCGCCACAGTTATTACTGTTTATCTTTTTTATAGGGATGATCTTTTAGGTGACATGATGATGAATTTTTATTGGTCGGCAATGAGTATTTATGGATGGTGGAACTGGTCAAGAAAACAAGATGACAAAACCGTTGTTCAGATTTCAAGAACCAACTCAAAAGAGAAGAGTATTGGCATATGGCTCTTTTTAGGAACTATGCTCGTGAATTATGGAGTTTATAAATTGTTTGATGTTGCCATCGAATCTTCAAACTACATAGATATTTTTACTTCAGGTGTGTTTTTTACTGCAATGTGGTATATGGCATTAAAAAAAATAGAAAATTGGACACTTTGGATAATTGCTAATTTGATCACAATTCCCTTATATGCTTACCGAGGTTGGGGCATGTTATCACTTCAATATGTTATATTTACTATAATCGCTATACAGGCTTATTTTGCATGGAAAAAAAGTTTAAACAACAACCTTCAGACCTAATAAAAATAGTATTATTCGGCCCTGAATCTACTGGAAAGACAACGCTTTCAGAGCAACTTGCGCGTTATTATAATACGGTTTGGGTGCCTGAGTACGCGAGAGAGTATCTGCAGAATAAATGGAATAAAGAACGAAAAACTTGTGAGCCGCATGATCTACTTCCAATTGCAGAGGGTCAAATGCGATTAGAGAATGAATCGGCAAAAATGGCTTCTGATGTCTTGATTTGTGATACTGATTTATTAGAAACTAAAGTATACTCTGAAGCATATTATGTTGGTCATTGCGATCCAATTTTGGAGAAGAATGCATTACATAACACTTATGACCTTTACTTGCTTACCTATATTGATGTGCCATGGATTGGAGATGATTTAAGAGACAAGCCCAATGAACGAGAACGCATGTTTAACTATTTCAAGGACACGTTAGAGAAGCATAATAGAAATTTCATTATTTTAAAAGGGGATAAAAAAACACGATTTAATACAGCCATAACGCAAATTGATAAACTATTGAAAAAATGAGTGCATTTACAGAAAGTGATTTACAAGTATTAAAAGACAAAGGAATTTTAATAGAAAAGGTACGTGATCAAATCGATACTTTTCGAAATGGTATTCCTTTTGTAAATCTTGAAAAAGCTGGGGTTGTTGGCGATGGTATTTTGAAATTTTCTTTAGATGAAGAACAACATTTAATAGAGCTATTTAACAAAGAAAGAAATGGATTATCTCTATTAAAGTTTGTTCCAGCATCTGGGGCAGCATCTCGAATGTTTAAAGCCTTGTTTAACTTTTTAGAAACTTATGACTCATCTGAAGAACAATTAGAAAGCTATTTTGAAAGAACAGGTGATAAAGACTTAAAAACGTTTTCAGAAGGATTAAAAGAATTTCCCTTTTATGACATTGTCCAGCAAAGAATTGCTGGACAATCAAAGAATAAAGGCGAAGAAGTATTCTTATTTGTAAAAGAATTGTTGTCTGAAAATGCCTTGAATTATGGTTTTTATCCGAAGGGACTGCTGCCTTTTCATAACAATAGCAGTTTTGCTGCGTCTCCTTTTGAAGAGCATTTAAAAGAGGGAGCTCTATATTCTAAAACTGGAAAAACAGCATTGCTTCACTTCACTATTTCAGAACAGCATACAGATTTATTTGCTGAGGAATTTAATAGTATTAAGGACAGGATAAGTTTAGAAACGGACACTACATTTAACGTGGGGTATTCTTATCAAAAATCTGCAACAGATACCATTGCTGTTGACATGCAAAACAAACCGTTTCGAAATATTGACGGCTCTTTGCTTTTTAGGCCTGGTGGTCATGGCGCACTTATTGAGAATTTGAATGAGCAAGATGCTGATATTATTTTTATAAAAAATATCGATAATGTAGTTGTTCCTGAAAATTTAGAGGGAGTCTCGAACAGTAAAAAAACATTAGCAGGTGTTCTTTTACAAGTACAACAAAAAGCATTTATTTATGCCAAATTGTTGGCAGCTCATACTATCGGAGATGCACAAAGAAAGGAAATCAAGCTATTTTTAGAAGAGGAGCTTAACATCCGATTTTCTAATGTATTCGATACATATTCTGATGAAGAGCAAGCTAAAATTTTAAAAGATAAAATAAACAGGCCAATTCGTATCTGCGGAATGGTTAAGAATGAAGGCGAACCTGGTGGAGGTCCTTTTTGGATTAAAGATAAAACAGGTAATAGCTCTTTGCAGATTATTGAATCTGCCCAAATAGATGCAAGTGATAGCAGTCAAATGGATATTGTAGCAAACGCGACACATTTTAATCCTGTTGATTTGGTCTGCGGAGTTCGTAATTATGATGGAGAAAAATATGATCTTTTAAAATTTGTTGATCATAAGCAAGGTTTTATTACTGACAAGACTAAAGACGGCAAAGAATTGAAAGCACTAGAATTACCAGGACTGTGGAATGGTGGAATGGCTTTTTGGAATACAATATTTGTTGAAGTGCCTTTATTGACATTCAATCCTGTAAAAACAGTTAATGACTTATTGAAAGCTTCGCATCAAGTGAAGTAAGTTATATTCTACTTAATTTTTTAGAAGCCTGTAAAAGTGTGTAAATGTTACACACTTTTACAGGCTTCTACACATCAATATACAAACGTTAAACATTTCTAAAATGATCTAAATAACTGATATATAGATAAATAGATCTTACCTATGCATGTACATAGTACTGGCATCATTTTTCCACTAGTGATTACAGCAAAACAAAGCAAATACAAATATTAATTTTTAAAACACATCAAAATGAAAAAGGTATTATTAGTAGCAGCACTAGCAATCGGAACAATGACTGCAGTAGCACAAGAGTCAGAAACAGCAGTTGAAGAAGTAGCAACGGAAGTAATGGAAGCTCAAGATGCTTTCGCTGAAGTAGCAATTGAAGAATTGCCAGAAGCAATTACTGAAGCACTAGCAACAGATCACCCAGGAACTACAATTTCTAAGGCTTATGTTAATGAAGAAACGCAATATAAATTAGAGGTTGCCAAAGAAGATGGAACTACTGTTGAGCTTTACGCTGATGCGGAAGGTAACTGGATTGAAATGTAAGTTTCGTATTTAAAAAATCCCCTGTAATTTTATTATTTAAAAGCCCGGTATATACCGGGCTTTTTTATTTATACAACATATTAAGCGAAGTAAATTTACGTGTACTTTTTACACATTAACTTTGGACACTTCCCATTTTTACACATCTTATTTTAGTTGAATATTTTGTAATCAATTGACTAACAGTTTTTTACAATAAAATACTGTATTGGCATTATATTTTCAATGTACTAATTGAAATTAATATGAACATAAAATTAAAGATCATGAAAAAATTAATGTTAGTAGCACTTATGGCTTTTGGAACGATGACTGCTTTTGCTCAAGATGCAGAAACAGCGATTGAAGAAGTAGCAAATGAAGTAGTAGCAGCACAAGATGATTTTACAGAGACAGAGATTGCTGAATTACCTGAAGAGGTAACAGCAGCTGTAGCTAAAAACTATCCTACCGCGTCAATTGACAAAGCATATGTTAATGAAGCAAAACAATACAAACTAGAAGTTTCATTAGAAGATGGAACATCTGGAACATTGTATGCAGATGCTGAAGGTAACTGGATTGAATTATAAAATTTAAAAGTAAACTTGAGTTATTTGTTTTGTATCAAGTTGGTTTGGTCAGAAAGGGGTTGTACATCGTACGACCCCTTTCTATATGTTCAAATTTTATCGAAAATGAACCGCTCATACAAATGAGTTCCTACTTGCAAAGATAGGCGTGCCCCGCCTATCTGCTATGCCAAAATGACCTTGCTACTATGCGAGGTCTTTTTGTTTGTGGTTTTTAGATTTAGATCATTTTCTTATCAATACGTTAATTTTGTAGTAGTAACGGCTTTCATGCGCATTTTTACGTACATAAATAAACGAGTACGTTTTTATGCCAAACATTTTGATCATTGAGGATGATGCAGCATTTTGTCAAATGCTACAGAAGTTCTTGACAAAACACAACTATAACGTAGCGATTTCTTTTAACGCGCCAGAAGCTAAATCAAAACTCAAAGAGAGTAGTTTTGATTTGGTATTAACTGATTTGCGCCTACCTGATTATGATGGTATTCAACTAATTACAGATATTAAACAAGCCAATGAAAATACCCAAGTGATCGTAATGACGGGTTATGCGGAAGTTGGTACTGCTGTTGAGGCCATGAAGAAAGGTGCATTTGATTATATCGCAAAACCGTTTACGCCAGATGACATAATAAAGGTAATTGACAAGGCTTTAAAAGAGAATTTAGGTTCGAAAAAAGGGGAAGCCTTATCAGAAGATCATAATCTTGAAAAAAAGCGAAAAGTTACCAACGGTGTATCTGAATCGAAAATTGTTAAAGGAATTAGTGAAGCTTCGAAGAAGTTAGACGAGTATGTAAATTTGGTTGCACCAACTGATATGTCAGTTTTGGTTACTGGTGAAAGCGGCACAGGAAAAGAGGTTACAGCGAAAGCTATTCATGATAATAGTAATCGAAAAGATTTCAATTTTATAGCGGTAGATTGTGGAGCGATTCCGAAAGAACTAGCAACAAGTGAGTTTTTTGGTCATATCAAGGGAAGTTTTACAGGAGCGTTTGAAGATAAAATCGGAAACTTTGAAGCGGCTAATGGCGGTACTTTATTCTTAGATGAAGTTGGAAATTTATCCTACCAAAATCAAATTCAATTATTACGTGCATTACAAGAACGTAAGATTAAAAGAATTGGCAGCACTAAAGAAATAGACGTAGATCTTAGAATAATAACAGCGACTAATGAAGATTTAAATGATGCAGTCGAAAAAGGTACTTTTCGTGAAGATCTTTATCATCGACTGAATGAATTTTCAATACACATTCCTTCATTAGAAGATCGCTTTGAAGATTTGATTTTGTTTGCCGAAAACTTTTTAGAAAAGGCAAACAACAACCTTAATAAAAATGTAAAAGGCTTCTCAGATGAAGTCTGGGATGCTTTTCGAGCCCACCATTGGCCGGGAAACCTTAGGGAACTTCAAAATGTTATAAAAAGAGCCGTTCTATTGACGTCAACAGAAGAAATAGAAATATCAGCGTTGCCAAAAGAAGTTATTGATTCAAATGGAAAACCAGAGTCTTCAAAGAACTTTTCTAAGTCTGACTTTGAGAAAGATCGAATAATTAAAGCATTAAAAAAGACTAATTTTAATAAGTCAAAAGCTGCCAAATTACTACAAGTTACCCGGAAGACTTTATACAATAAAATCAATCACTATAACTTGGATTTGTAGTTAATCTCGCTTCGATTTCTGCAGTTAATTTATCCACTTTTCTTTGTAGTAGTTGCATCGAATCTAATAACTTTCCGATATTCATATTTGAAGGTTTGGCGAGTTCAAAACGCTCTAATATCGGAACAGCAGGCATTACCTTTAATTGCCTAAACATGGGTAACATTCTATGGCCAACTGCATTGATTTGAGGGTAGTCAATAGCATTAATTCCCTCTTCCAATAAGTTCATATTGGTTTTAGTATCCCTTAAAAAAGTTTGTAAAACATCGTAAACCGCATCTTCATTGGTTCCTAAAAAGGAATGTATTATTTCTAAGCTATAGTGTTTAGTGACCTCTTTTTTTGTAGCACTAGTATTCTGAATTTCATCAACTTTTATTTCAGCAGCTTGTTCAGTCTCAAACCCTAATAGTTTAAGCATACTGATCAATTCTTGTTTAGAGAACGGTTTTTCAAGAACTTGATTAAATCCTATAGTGGTATATGCCTCAGCGTCTAAATCTTTTCGCCCAGTCATTGCAATAATTGGCTGGTTCTTATAATGTTTGTAGGCTCCTGACTTCAATCTTTCCAAAACTTCAAAACCTGTTATTTGAGGCATTTGTATATCAGTAAGTACTAAATCATAGGCCAAATGTGAATCTGGTTCAACTTGCAAGAAATTAGTGAACGTATTTACAGTAATGCCCATGCTTTCCGCAAGCTCTTGAAGCATGCCTAATAAAGCAGTATCATCATCAATAATAAGCATCTTTAGTTTTGGAACTAAGTAAGCGGAGTTTGATTTTTGGGTAACTGACAGCTGTGTTATTTCGAGTGGTAATTGAATTGTAAAAGTGCTTCCTAAATTTAGTTTACTAACTAAATTTAGGTTACCGTTTAGTAATTCAGTTAATTTTTTAGAGATGGTTAACCCGAGCCCGTAACCACCGAATTTTTTATCCGTGTTATTTTCTGCCTGAGTAAACTCATTAAAAATAAGATGTTGCTTTTCTTTTGCAATCCCAATTCCAGTATCTGTAATTTGAATTTGTGCCTGAATTGAATTTCCTTTGATTTTTGCGGCTTTAGCCGATATCTTGATGTGGCCTTCCTCCGTAAAT
>CALLIG010000377.1 GCA_938009735.1 uncultured Flavobacteriaceae bacterium | reverse complement strand
ATTGCGAAGTAGTTTAGCTCCAGAATTAAAAACCAAATCATCATGTCACATAAAATAAAAAGTACATTATATTTCACGAGTTTAGTTTTAGCACTTATTACCTACTATCACATTGAAAACGTAAATACTGTTTCATCAACTGAACTAGCTGAAAATGTAGAAAATGTTTCTGCTATTGAAACATTACCATAATATAAATTGAACAACCTACTTACCCCCAATAAAAAGGGCTTGGAGCAATCCAAGCCCTTTTTTAATTGCAGTTCATCTAATAAATGTCAAAAACCTAATAAAACATAGAGATTAGACGTTTGCGCTTGATAACCTATCAAGCTATGACCTACTTTAAAAAACAAATTAGTATTGTTGTTCTTTTTCTTTGCGGCTGTATATCCCTTACTGCTCAGGAAATCAACAATTCACCAATACTACTGTCAAATAACCCTAGTGCCTTCGTAAATAGCTTTTCTAAAGCTAGTAAAACGGGAAAAAACAACGAGGCTATAACCATCCAAGTTTCCAATTCAAAAACCTTTGAGTTGCAAGTAAATGTTGAAAGACAGGTGAACAAATCACTTTCTTTAATTGGTTCTGTAGATCAAAAAGCAAGCTCCTCTTTTAGCTTAAACTACATCAATGGAAAGCTAGAAGGTCATATTATTGAAAGAGATGATAATCGAGCTTATAAAATATATACCAAGGCGAAAAAGGTATATCTAAAAGAAACCGATATCAATGCTATACTTTGTATCGCTTTCGACAAAGTAGATGACGCTAATTCTTCAAAGAAAAACGCATCCAATAACACTCATTCAAGTAAATTTCCACCACTTACATTACAAAGTAGGCCTAGCGCAACGGCTGTATTATATTTAGATTTTGATGGAGAAATAGTTACGGGTACCAACTGGAAAAATGGTGACACCATTGATGCTCAAGCTGCAGGACTTTCTGATCAAGAAATAATTGATACATGGGAAGTTATGTCAGAAGACTTTAGTCCGTTTGATATTAACGTAGTAACTGATAGATCTGTTTTTGAAGCTACACCAAAGAATCGGAGAATGATGGTTATTTTCACTCCTACTGATGATGCAGAACCAGGTTCTGGAGGCGTAGCTTATTTAAATTCTTTTTCATGGAATACTGATGACCCTTGTTGGGTATATAATATTAGTAATGGCAAACATGCCGGAGATACTGGTTCTCACGAAGTAGGTCATACTATGGGTCTTAATCATGATGGTCAAGGAGCAACAGAATATTATTCTGGACACGGCGATTGGGCACCGATAATGGGTTTTAGTTTACAAAAACCAATTGGTCAATGGAGTATTGGTGAATATAACAATGCAACAAATACAGAGAACGATGTTCAAATCATTGCCAATTCACAAAACGATTTTGGTTTTGCACCAGATGATCATGGTAGTGATGCGAATACTGCAACAGCCTTAACTGCCGATGCTGGCGGTAGTGTAAGCAGCACAGAAAATTTTGGAATTATAAGAGAAAGAAATGACATTGATATGTTCTCTTTTCTAGCACAAGCTGGTTCAGCAAATTTCACTTTTAGTCCACATGATGTGCATCCAAATCTTGATATTCAAGTGCGCTTGTTAGATGTAAACAATGTGGAAGTGGCAAGCAGTAATCCGACAGGTTTTGGCGCTTCTATTAGTGCTACGCTAGCTGAAGGGCTCTATTTTCTAGAAATTCAAGGTACAGGTGAAGGTACAGTTGATACAGGATATTCTGATTATGCATCCCTTGGGCAGTATTCAATTTCTGGTCAATATACGGTCCAAACTCCTGAAGATGATATTAGATTAATTGCCATAACCCCTGAGGCTGAAAATCTAGTTTGTGGCAGTATTGCTCCAACTGCAGAACTTATTAATGATGGCTTAAATACCATTTCAGGTTTTGACATTCTTTATAGAATCAATTCAGGCAATCAAGAAACACAATCCTTTCCAAATACTTTGGCTCCTCAACAAACGATTACGGTAACCTTAAATAATATTACTCTAAACGCTATTGGTGAAACAAGCATTGAAATAATAGCACAAATTGCTAATGATGATTTACCTAATAATAATACTATTGAACAAAACTTTTTTGCAAATATTTCAGGGGTTGCTGAACAAGTAAACTCTTTCGAAACATCAAATGAAGGTTTGATAGCCTATGATAGTTCAGGCGATACATCTGTTTGGGAAAGAGGAATACCTAGCGGCACAGTATTGAACTCAGCTTCATCCGGATCGAATGCGTACGGAACAGTTTTAAGTGGAAACCACCCTGATAGTAAGAAAAGCTTCTTAGTGACAAACTGTTATGATTTTTCAAGTATTGAGAATCCTGTTTTAAAATTTCAAATGGCTTATGATATCGAAATCAACTATGATATTCTTTATGTAGAATATTCTTTAGATACTGGTGCCAGTTGGAATCTGTTAGGGTCGAGTTCAAGCCAACCCAATTGGTACAATAGCAATAGAACACCGGATACTAACATATGTGAAAATTGCCCTGGAGGCCAATGGACAGGCAGCAATACATCTTTCAATGAATATGCTTATGACTTTACTGCCAACGCAGCAAGTGAAACTGATCTTACTACAGCGGCTAACATAATGTTTCGTTTTGTATTTCATTCAGACGATTTTGTAACCGAAGAAGGCGTGGTGATTGATGATTTTGTTATTGAGGGCACACCTGTTGACGACGACGATGATGACAATGATGGCATTTTAGATGTTGACGATAATTGCCCATTAACTAGCAATGCAGATCAGTTGAATACTGATAATGATAGTATGGGTGATGTTTGTGATGAAGATGATGATAATGATGGCGTATTAGATGTCAATGACAACTGCCCGTTAACCGCAAATGCTGATCAAGCAGATTCAGACGGAGATGGAATAGGCGATGTTTGTGAAGATCCGAATGATGATGATGGTGATGGTATTGCAAATGCTGATGATAATTGCCCAAATACGGCAAACGGAGATCAAGCAGATAGTGATGATGATGGTATAGGTGATGTTTGTGACACCGACAATGATAATGATGGCATTCTTGATATTACAGACAATTGCCCAATGATTCATAATCAAGATCAGTTAGATACAGATAATGATGGAATAGGCGATGTTTGTGATCGAGATGATGATGATGATGGTGTATTAGATGAAGATGACAACTGTCCTCTCATAGCTAATGCTGATCAAGCTGATAGTGATAATGATGGAATAGGTGATGTTTGTGATAGTTCTGCAGATGATCTTGATGGAGACGGAATATTAAATGATCAAGATAATTGTCCGACAACAGCCAATGCTGATCAATTAGATACTGATGACGACGGACAAGGAGATGCCTGTGACACCGATGATGATGGTGATGGTGTTCTTGATATTGTAGATAACTGTCCGTTAATGGCTAATGCTGATCAAGCAGATGCTAACAATGATGGTATTGGTGATGTTTGTGGATCTGATTTTACACTTCCTGATTCAAATTATGAGTTTACTAATTTCGAATCTTGTGAAGCAAATAAAGGAAGTATTCAAATTGATGCCATAGAAAACTTGACGTATCAAGCTACACTTTCATCAGGTACTATTGGAATCTCAAAAAGCTTTAATTCTTCTGTTATTTTTGAAGATCTTGCTGCAGGAGTTTATTCAGTATGCCTAACAGTTGATGGAGAAACAGATTACGAAGCTTGCTTTGATATTACTATTTCGGCATCAGAAGCTTTTACTGTAGAAACAATTGTTGACTACTCAAGGTTAGAAATAACCCTTATGTTGGCCGGAAGCGATACTTATGAAGTAATTTTAAATGACGAAGCACAGACAGTTTCTACCAATGAAGTTACCATATCATTAACCGAACCTGTGAATACCTTGCAGGTTAGCTCAGGTAGAACCTGTGATACTGTTTATGAAGAAACCTTTACTGTAAATCCTGAGGTTTCCATTTATCCGAACCCAGTTGTTGGAGATGAACTTATCATCAATCTTGAAGGTGGTGTAGAAACTGAATTATTTGTTTCGTTATTTGCTTTAAGAGGAACAAGAATATCCTCAAAAACTTATGAGATCATAGATAACCAAGCAAGAATAGAAGTTAGCGGCTTGGCAAAAGGTGTTTATATTATAACTGTTAGTACATTCAACAAGACAACATCTTATAAAATTATTAGGAACTAATAAATACAAGTTTATAGCTAAGAAGGCTGGTAAAAGTTAATTTTATCAGCCTTTCTTGTTTTAATGCCAGTCCGAAAATTCCGTTATACTTTAAATCAACACTACCTCAATTTGGCGCGAAATCGATGAAGGGAATATTAATCTGATGAACCGAAACGCTTATCTACAGCTTTTGGTCATTTGACATCACAAAAGGGCTATTTGACAACAATCGGCTTTTTGGTGTTACACTACACAGTAATTTAGCTGAAGAATTTAAACCCCCAAATCATTATGAATAACAAGTTAAAAAGTTCATTATATTTCGCAAGTTTAGTATTAGCTATGATTACTTATTATAATATTGATCATGCAGATAACATTCAAAATAACGAATTAGCAAACAACACTATAGAACAAGTTTCTACCCAAGAAGCATTGAACTAAAAACACATAACACGAACATACCTACTTAGTAAAAGGGTGCAGCATATGCTGCACCCTTTTTGTTTGTATACTGATTACCTGCATGTTAAAATAATCACAAAGCAAACCTTGCAATTAAACCAATTCGATTTTATTAAGTCATAAGGGCAAATGAACAATAAACACATTTTTCTTTACTGTATACCGGATAGCAGTTTAGAGGGAAAAATTAAAACTAAAATAATTATGAAAAAAATAGCAATCGTATTAATGCTGTTGGTTGGGGTTACTGCCATCGCACAAAGAGGAGAACGTGGAAGCCGAGAAGGCAAGAAAGATTTAACTGCTGAACAGGTAGCAACTTTGAAAACTAAAAAAGCTACCCTCGCATTAGATTTAACTGAAGCTCAACAAGGTCAAATGAAAACATTGTTTCTTGAGAACGCGAAAATGCAAAAAACAAAGATGACCGAACGTAAAGCTCAAAAAGAGAAGGGCGAAACAAAAAAACGAACTTCTGAAGAACGCTATGCTTTAGCTAATGAACGTCTTGATCATCAAATAGCACAGAAAGCTAAATTGAAGAGCATCTTATCTGATGAACAATATACTAAATGGGAAAAAACACAACGTCGAAGAAGTAAAGGCCGCAAAGGAAAGGGCCAAAAAAGAAAAGGAGAAAACAAAAAAGAAGATAAAAAAGAATAAACAAGTTGGTTTAGATTGGTTGAATTGATTTTTATTAAAAACCACGTCCTTTGACGTGGTTTTTTCATTTAAGAATTTGAGTCTAAAACAGCTTATAGACATATATGCATAGTAAATAACTAATGAAGTTGTCAAAAAAAACACCTCATCTGCTGACCTTATTAAAAAATCAAATATGTTTGCATGAATCTGATACTTTAATTGAATGCCATCAACATACAAATATCTTGTATTACTACTTTTCGTTTTAACGAGTTGTAAAAACGAACAAAAATCAAATTCTGATGAGGCGGTAACTCCAGACAATCCAACTCAAACAGCAACAACTAAAAATGAGAGCACTTCCATTTCACAGAATAATGCTATTAACGGTGGTCTCTTTTTACCCGATGACTTTAAAGCTTTAGTAGTTGTAGACAGCATTGGCCCATCAAGACACATTGCAGTTCGTGACAACGGTGATATATACGTGAAGCTTCGCACCGACAAAGGTACACTTGGTAATATGGCGCTTAGAGATACTGACAACGATGGTAAAGCAGACATTAAAGAATTATTTGGTGGTTACCCTAATGATGGCACTTTTGCCACCGAAATGCGTATACATAAAGGCTATTTATATTTCAGTTCTGAACTGAGAGTATATCGGCAGAAATTGACAGAGGGTAAATTAATTCCTGAAGGAAAACCTGAACTCCTTGTAATTGATCAGTTTCCTATTCGATGGCACAATGCCAAATCATTAGCTTTTGATAATGAGGGAGGAATGTATGTAACCTTTAGCGCTCCTACCAATGCTTGCGAAGATCAGAAAGCAACAGGCAACGACCCCAATGCGATTGTAAAAGGGGAAAACCCATGTACGCAATTAGATATTCTTGGTGGTATTTGGAAGTTTGATGAGGCTAAACTAAATCAAACACAAGCTGATGGTGAACGTTTTGCGACAGGTTTACGCAGTATAGTTGGATTATCATGGAACGAAGAAGATAATAGCCTATATGCCGTTAATCATGGGCGAGATTATTTACACAATCATGCGCCACAATATTTTAGTGAATGGGATGAAGCTGTTTTACCCGCAGAAGAGTTTATGAAAATTAAAAAGGGTGATCACTTCGGATGGCCCTATTCTTATTGGGATCATTTCAAAAATAAACGGATGCTAGCACCTGAATATGGTGGTGATGGAGTTAAAGAAGCAAAACAATATGCTAGTCCGTTAATGGGACTACCAGCGCATTGGGCACCTAATGACATGCTGTTTTACAAGGGAGACCAGTTTCCTGAACGTTACAAAAAGGGAGCTTTTATTGCTTTTCATGGTTCTACCAATCGAACACCTTATCCTCAAGCAGGATATATTATTGGCTTCCTTCCTTTTGAAAATGGAAAGCCAACAGGCGAATGGGAAGTTTTTGCAGACGGATTTGCTGGTGTTGACGTCATTACTAAAATGGCCGATGCCAAATATCGCCCCATGGGATTATCTGAAGGACCTGATGGTTCGCTCTACATCTCAGAATCTAAAACTGGTAAAATATGGCGGGTGTTATATGAAGGGGATGCGGCAACTTTTGGAGAAACACAATTAGCCAAAATGGAAAAAAGAAAATCTAGAAGTCATATTAAGATGCCGGTGGAAGGGAAAGATAAATTAACCGTTAAATAAACAACTAGAACAACTCATTTACCTCCAAATCAATTAAGGATGCTAGTAATAAGAAACATTATATTAATTTCATTTCTTTTAAACGTTTTAGTTGGATACACACAACAAAAAGAATTCAATTTTATCGTTACCGTGGATAATACTTTAAAAGATGTTTATATAGATAGTTTCATTATTACAAACAAAGAAAATAGAAGTGAAACTATTAATGTTAATTATGTCGTAGGAGAACTGTCTATTGATAATGAAGGTTATCAAAAATTAATTTCAAATAATGTTATTCGTATAGATTTGACAGTTCGTTACATGACATTATGTAGAGATAATACAGAAACTTTTAATTATAAAATAGAAGGGTTTAAATTACCTTGGTTAATTAAGGGTTCTTATTTTGTATTAAATTTATATGATACTAATAACAGAAAATACCGAAAAATATACAATCCTTTACCTGAAAAGGAATTTACATTTGATTATGATTGGAGCGAAGGCTCAATGAGAAGAGTCCAAAAAAAATTGACACGAGAACAAAAAAGATGTAATAAATGACCTCGCTAGCGATAGTCTGTGACGAGTAACTTTCCGAGTGAACAACATTTCCTAACAAAATCCAAAAAAACACTAATTATTCCCTCCAACCCATTAACTTGTAGCAACAATCAAAGCTATAAGACTAATGTTGTCTAAAAAATCATTGTTCACAATCCTTTTTATTTCCATAGGTAGTACTTCTATTTTTGCCCAAAAAACAGAAATAAAAACTAATGGGCGTTTAATTCTCGGCACTTACTCAGAGCGAACCGCATCAGTAGCTAGCGGTGATATTGATGGTGATGGCGACAATGATATTTTGGTTGCTAATGGCCGACATTGGCCAGGTCAAAATAGAATTTTTGTAAACAATGGGAAAGGAATCTTTACCGTTGAGAAGGACCTAGGCTCCTTAAGAGAAACAAGCTATGCCACCGAACTTGCTGATTTAGACAATGATGGTGATCTTGATATTGCGGTCGGGAATGATATGGCACCTAATGCTTTATATCTTAACGATGGCAAAGGTAATTTTACAAAAAACGGTTCTTTCGGACAAGACTATGCTCCTACTCGAAATCTAACTTTAGCTGACCTCAACCAAGACGGTTTTATTGATATCTTAATTACCAATAGAGGTCGGCCAAATGAGA
Source organism: uncultured Flavobacteriaceae bacterium (assembly GCA_938009735.1). Lineage (GTDB taxonomy): Bacteria > Bacteroidota > Bacteroidia > Flavobacteriales > Flavobacteriaceae > Maribacter_C. The sequence goes on along the minus strand of CALLIG010000377.1, from coordinate 23,583 downwards.
TTTGTATTAATGACGGAAAAGGTAATTTTACGGAAACCATGAATTTCGGAGATTCCAAAGATTCAACAATTGACGTCGAAGCTGCCGATGTAGATGGAGATAATGATCTAGACTTAATTTTAGCCAATCGAGATGCTCAATACAACTATGTGTATCTGAATGATGGTAAGCTTGGTTTTGATTCAAAAATCAGTTTTGGCTCAGGTAAAGATGATACACGGTCTGTAAGCGTAGGCGATATTAATGGCGATGGACTCTTAGATATTATTACGGCAAACATCGGCTCACCAAATGTTATTTATTTTGGTGACACTAAAAACCCATTCACTAAAACGGTAATTTTTGATGATACCGATGCCGAAAGTTATGCGATAACTTTAGCTGATATGGATTTAGATAATGACTTGGATATTATTATTGCAAATTCAGAAAGTGCAAATATGATTTACTTTAATGAAGAAAATGGCAAGAAGTGGACAGCACACCAACTTAAAAATGAGTCATTCGACACTTATGATATTATTACCGCTGATTTAAACAATGACGGTCGACAAGATATTATTGAAGCAAACTCTGACGCTATTAATCGCTATTATTTTAATCGAATCAAAGAATAAATTCAACTTCTTAAGCCAATCTATTATGTGTCCATTTTATATAAAGTCAAAACGTTTAGTTAATATTTTACTAGTTACTTTTCTGATTTCGTTCACAGCGCAAGCTCAAAATGATTCTATACATCTAAGATATTTTGGCACCGCTGGTTGGGAGATAACTGATGGCAACATTACCGTTTTAATAGATCCTTATATTTCTAGAGTGAAATTGGGTACTGGACCAGGTGTTAGTGCTGATGATAAAAGAGAAACTGTATTACGTTCTGACGTCTTTGTTTCAGACACTTTACTAATTGATAGTTTAATCACCAAAGCAGATTTTATTTTGGTGCATCATTCGCATTTTGATCATCTAGCAGATGTGCCGTATATCGCTAAAAAAACCGGCGCAAAAGTTATTGGAACCGAAACCACACGTAATATTCTTAGAGGATATGGAATTCCAGAAGAACAATTATATCCAGTAAAAGGAGGTGAAGACTACCAGTTTGAAAATTTTTCAATTCAGGTGATTCCATCCATACATTCCGCTTTGAATGACAAACATTATATTGATTCAAGAACGTATACAGAAACGCCTAAAACTCCACTTAAAGTATCAGAATTTATTGAAGGAGGTTCTTTAATGTTTCTAGCACGATTTGCCAATCATACCGTTTTAACAATGGCTTCTATGAATTTTGTGGAAAGGGAATTAGTCGGTCAAAAACCAGATATTTTATTGGCAGGAGTCAATAGATCACAATTGGGACTTTATAATTATAATGAACGTCTTTTGGCTGTTACAAACTATCCGAAGATCATTATACCTACACATTGGGATAATTTTCGTTTACCGTACGGATTTTCACAGCAAAGCGGAGTGGATCAAAAACTGATTCCGTTTAAGGAAGATGTGAAAATACTATCACCTGAGACTATGGTGATTATTCCGAAGCACTTAGGAACCATTTCTCTTGAATAAATAATCTAACTGGCAATCGAAGTAATCATCTCTTCTAATAAATCTACTTTTGATTTTAATAATTTAGCGACAGCTATATTAATTTTAGTAGCATTCAATGGCTTAGCCATAAAATCAATAGCACCATTATCATAAGCTTGATCTTCAAAAGATGGCCTAGTAGAATTAATAATTACAGATACAGATTTATTAAATAATTTCTGAAGTGAGAAACCATCAATTTCAGGCATCTCTACATCAAGAAGTACGATGTCAATTTCATTATCGTTAACAGCATTTAATCCTAAGAAAGGATTCGAATAAGTTCCTACAAGATTCAAATGTTCATTTTGAGCAATCAATTTTGTAGAAATTGCAAGCTGTACTGCTGAGTCGTCGATTACTATAACATTTAGTTTCATAACAAGTTGTAAGAGTTTGGTTTAAGCATAACCAATTACACTTGTAAAATCATACATAAATTTGATGAATTGCACATCTTTCCGATGAAATACCCATTTTCGATGAAATGAAGCACTTAAAATAAAAGATGAAAATCACTTGTCCTAAAAAATGGTAGCTACAGCGGCAATGGTTTCATCTAAGTCCTTATAACTAATCGCATCATTTAGAAAATAACTTTCAAAGGCACTTGGGGGTAAATAGACTCCCTTTGCAAGCATACCGTGAAAATACTTTTTAAACGTATCATTATTCCCTTTTGCGGAAGATGCAAAATCAACTACGGGTTCGTCGCAAAAATGTACCGATATCATACTGCCATACCGATTGATTTGATGCGGCACTCCTTTTTCTGTTAATACCTTAGTAATGCCTTTATGTAAGTATTCCGCTTTATCAGCTAGGCTTTGAAATACTTCAGGTTTATTATTTAGTTCGGTCAACATCGCCAACCCAGCACTCATAGCTAGTGGATTACCACTAAGCGTTCCTGCTTGGTATACAGGTCCGTTTGGGGCTAGGTGATTCATTATTTCTTCTTTTGCTGCAAAAGCACCTACTGGTAAACCGCCACCTATTACTTTACCGAACATCACAATATCAGCATCGATACCTAAGGCTTCTTGTGCTCCACCTTTTCCTAATCTGAATCCTGTCATGACTTCATCAAAAAGTAATAATATTCCCTCTTGTGTACATAAGGTTCTTAATCCTTGTATAAATTCATCGGTAGGAATAATGCATCCCATATTTCCGGCAACGGGTTCAATAATAATGGCTGCTATCTCTCCTTTGTTCGCAGCTACTACACTTTGAACTCCCTCTAAATCATTATACTCGGCTAGCAAAGTATCTTGTGCAGTACCTTTTGTCACTCCTGGACTATTAGGACTTCCGAAAGTAACCGCACCACTACCAGCTTGAATTAAGAACGAATCAGAATGACCATGATAGCATCCTGCAAATTTGATAATCTTATCTTTTCCTGTATATCCTCTTGCTAATCGAACCGCACTCATACAAGCTTCAGTTCCGCTATTTACAAAACGAATTTGATCAATATTAGGCACCATAGAAACCGCTAACTTGGCCAACTCAGTTTCAATTTCAGTTGGCATACCGAAAGAGGTACCCTTTTTCGCTTTCTCAATGACTGCATTAATTACAGGCTCATAAGCATGACCTAAAATTAACGGACCCCAAGAAGCGATGTAATCAATTAATCGATTACCGTCTTCATCATATAAATAAGCTCCTTTGGCCTCCTTAACAAATATTGGATCACCCCCAACAGCTTTGAAAGCACGAACCGGAGAGTTTACACCACCAGGAATATATTTTTTTGCCTCTTGAAAGAGAGCACTACTTCTTTGATAAAGCATATTTAATTGAATTTTTGAGCAGGAAGTTTTAGTTCTTGTCCTACTGAGATCGTATTATCATACATATAGTTGAAACGTTTTAGATCATCAACCGTAATTGAGTATGATCTTGCAATGGCATATAAGGTATCGCCTTCTTTTACAACATGTACTTTTTGCCGTTTTGCAGCAACTTCTTTTTTCTGATTGGCAACTACTTGTCTTTTCTGTCGCCCAAAACCTGCACGAACAACATTAAGATCATAGGTGTCTAAATCATACCTTTCAATTAGTGAAATTAATTTGTTGGGATATTTTTTATCAGTCGCATATCCCGCTTTTTTTAGTCCCCTCGCCCAATTACGATAGTCCGAATTTCTATAATCGAATAGAAAAGCATACCGTGAACGGCTCGTTAAGAAAATACTATGATCGCGATAGGAATACATAGGATGATTATATTTTCGAAAACATTCTCCTTTTTCATCGTCATCATGAAAATCATAATCGCCCTGCCAGCCCTTATGACATTTAATACCAAAATGATTGTTGGTTTTCATTGCCAATTCTCCTTTTCCAAATCCGCTTTCTAATAGACCCTGTGCTAATGTTATACTCGCGGGTATACCGTAAGCTTTCATTTCAAGCTGGGCTACTTCTGAAAAGGTGGCTATATATTCTTCAGCACTTTTGATTTCAAACTGAACGAATTTACCTGAATCTTCAGGCATTGGGTAAAGTCCGCCATCGTTGCTGCTTGGTTTAGTTACTTCTTTTTTAGAAGTACTCACCGTCTCTGTCTTCTTCTTACTATAAGAGACACGTTGCTTTACCTTGCATCCTATTAGAAAAGAACCTAATAAGAAAACTACTATCAATTTTTTAGTCATATCGAAATTTGGGGTAATTTCTTTTTTTTCAAAAAAGTATTCATTCCTGTAATACTTTGTAATCCTCCTGTATGAATCGCAAGAATCTTAGTTTTTGGCTTAAAAAAATCTTGTTTTACCAAGTCTAAAATCCCATACAACATCTTTCCAGTATAAATCGGATCTAAGGGAATTTGAGTTTGCTGCTTAAACTCATTGATAAAATGAATTAAATCTTCAGATACTTTTGCATAACCTCCAAAATGATATTCAGATTGCAGACTCCAATTCTCCTTGGCTGTAAAATTACGAATATCTTCTTTTAAAAAATCACCCTTTAAAGCAGAAAAGCCTAAAACTGTTTGCTGTTGATACGATGCGTTGATGATTCCTGCGATAGTACCACCTGTTCCAACCGACGAACAAATCATATTAAACTGCAAATCATCATTGGTCAATATTTCTTGGCATCCCTTTATTGCTAGCGTATTTGAACCTCCTTCTGGTAAAAGATAAAACGAACCAAACTCATCTTCTAACTGTTTCTTTATTTCGTGAGAATCTTTAGACTTATAAAGTTCCCTAGAAACAAACTTAAATTGCATTCCGTGCTCATACGCTAATTTTAATGTCAGATTTTTAGACCATTTTTCAGATAGTTCTTCACCTCTAATGACCCCTATGGTTTTAAGTCCGTGTAATTTTCCAGCATACGCTGTTGCCGCAATATGGTTTGAATATGCTCCGCCAAAAGTCAACATTGCATTAAAACCTTGTTCTTTTGCAGCGATCAAATTGTATTTTAACTTTCGATATTTATTACCTGAAATAAGTGGATGAATCAAATCTTCTCGCTTTATAGCTAAGAATATCTGTTTCTCTTTTAAAATTGGAAGATGTATGATTTGGTTCTTTGACTGCACTTAAATCAAAGATACTTCATAAAGCTAAATGGTCTGCGTTCTCTAGCGTAATTGAGGTTGTGTTCATTAGCATATGCTTCTCGTTCAAAACTTATGTTTTGATACCCTCTATAAAAACTTAAGTAAAAGAGACTTCGCATCAACCACTCTGCGATATAAATGAGATAAAACGGAATTATCAATAATTCAAGCTGCTGCTTTAAATGAATCTTCTCATGATTAATAAGAACAATATCAGTCTTTAAAGAGTCATTCTTCAAAATAATGAAGGGCCATACAGATAGGCCTACATAGTTTTTATAGAAAAAATGTTTAAACACTAAAATCATAATCAGATATTAAACGGCTATACACAAAGTTAATTTTTTGTCTGTTACCGTTTCTACTAACTCAAAAAGGTTGCCAACAATTGTATTTATTCGTTAAAATACCAGCAAATTGCCTTCTTAGGCGGCATTTGAATGGATCGCCTTCGCGTTATCAACAAAAATTCTACTAATTTTACGCTTAGCAAAAGGTAATATGCTTACTGAAATAAAAGTAAATCTAGAGATAACAGCGAAAGCCAAATTATGAAAGAAATTATTCCTATTGAAGAGGGAGACTTTTATTGGTCTGAAGAAGGCTATCGTGTTTTCACCAAACAGTACCATCTAAAAAGAGGGTATTGTTGCGAAAGTGGTTGCAGGCATTGCCCATATGGATACGACCCTAAAACCAACGCCCAATAAAAAATGCTTTTTCGGCATGATATTTGAGACTATTTTTTCATGTAAAATAGACGAACTCCAAAAAATAACTGATTATGAAAAAAATGAAAATTCTTATTCTACCAGTACTTGCTTTACTCTTTTTGAGCTCCTGTACTTCTGTACGCGTCTTGTCTGATTTTGATAAGAGCGCCAATTTTAATTCATACAAATCTTATGCCTTTTATAAAACAGGGATAGATAAATCTCAAATATCTGATTTAGATAAAAAAAGAATTTTACGCGCTATCGAGGCGGAGATGAGTGCTAAAGGGTTCGTGAAATCTACAAATCCAGACATATTAGTAAGCATATTCACTAAAGAACGTGAGCAGGTTGATATCTACAATAATTACTGGGGTGGTGGCGGCTTCGGTTGGGGATGGAGCCCTTACTATTGGGGTGGTGGTTTTGCTAATGGTTATGGTAGAGGTGGAAATAGAGTCAGTACGCAGACCAAAGGTTCATTATACATAGACTTGATTGATGCTAAGAACAAAGAGTTAGTTTGGCAAGGCAAAGGAGATGGCAGCCTAAGTAATAGTAAAAAAATAGAAAAGAAAGAAAAGCGTATTCACGAGTTTGTTTCAGAAATAATGACACAATATCCACCTGAAGCGGTCGCTTCTAAATAATTTACAAACCGCCTAAATGGCGGTTTTTTTATTCCAATAAAGGAAACTCTGTAGTGTATTTTGCTTCATTTAAAACGAAAGCGCTTTTTACTGTACCTATGTGCGGTAATGAGGCTACCTTGTTTTTTGAAAATTCAAAATAGGCATCTAAATCTTTTACAATAATTTTCAATAAAAAATCAAACTCACCTCCCACTACAAAACATTCAACCACCTCTTTGTATTGTTTTATGCTGTTTGCGAACTCATCCATCATTCGACCCTGTTGAGCTTCTAAAGAAACGAAACTAAAAACAGTAATACTACTTTCCACTTTAGCTTTGTTAACTAACGCAACATATTTAGAGATGTAACCTTCCTTCTCCAATTTACGAACGCGTTCGTAAACCGGAGTTTTACTCATATTCAAGCGAGCAGCTATTTCTTTTGGGCTGGTTTTAGCATTCGTCTCCAGAATTTTTAAAATTTGTCGATCTATCGCATCTATTCTGCCTTCCATTTTTCCTGTTTACACGTTAAATTACAAGCTAAACTATAACATATTCCTTTATTTATAAAATAAATAGGAACTATCACTTAAAATATAAATATATTAATAATTTAAAACTAAAAATATTAATTTAACAGGAAATATGATTCATGAAGTACCATTTAGCACAAATCAATATTTCTAGATTCAAAGCTCCATTAGAAGATATAAGCATGAAAGAATTTGTTGATTTTTTAGAACCTGTCAACAAATTTGCTGAAGAAAGCGAAGGCTTCATATGGCGATTGAAAGATGAAGAAGGAAGAGCAGCTTCTTACTTAGTAAATCCATTTGAAGATGATGAACTTTTAGCCATAAATATGAGTGTTTGGTCAGATGTAGAACATTTTAAAACATTTGTTTACAAGAGTGTTCATGGGTATTTTTTGAAGAATCAAAAAAACTGGTTTACGCCGATCGATCGACCTCGTTTTGCAATGTGGTGGGTACCTGTTGGCTACATACCTAGCATGAAAGAAGGCAAACAAAAATTAGATCAAATTGAAACTCAAGGCCCTTCAAGTAGTGCATTTACCTTTCAAAAATACTTTGATAATAACGACGACGTTATTACATAAAATAGTTTTCAGTTATGCAGCAGTACGAAAGCAATATCATTTTAGACAAGCTTCCTGAACATCTGAAGCAATTTATCAAACCTCAAGATTATGCAGATTATTCTGCAATTGATCAGGCGGTATGGCGATATGTGATGCGCAAGAATGTAGATTACTTGAGTAAGGTTGCACATACATCATATGTCGAAGGATTGCAAAAAACAGGTATCTCTATTGACCATATTCCTAATATGTATGGCATGAATCGCATTCTAAAAGAGATTGGTTGGGCTGCGGTTGCAGTAGATGGGTTTATTCCACCTTCTGCTTTTATGGAGTTTCAAGCCTATAATATTTTAGTGATTGCATCAGACATTCGACAATTAGAAAATATTGAATATACTCCCGCACCAGATATCATTCATGAGGGTGCTGGGCATGCACCTATAATAGCCAATCCTGAATATGCAGAATACCTTAGGCGATTTGGTGAGATTGGCAGCAAAGCTATTTCTAGTGCTAAGGATTATGAATTGTATGAAGCCGTTAGGCACTTATCAATAATTAAAGAAGCATCTGGCACCACACAAGAAGAAATAGACAAAGCTGAAAAGCACATTGAAGACTTACAGAATAATATGAGCATACCAAGTGAAATGGCTCTAATAAGGAATTTGCATTGGTGGACGGTTGAATACGGATTGATTGGAAGCGTTGAAAATCCAAAAATATATGGTGCTGGACTTTTATCCTCTATAGGAGAAAGTGCTTGGTGTATGACTGACGAGGTTAAAAAGGTTCCATATTCTATTGAAGCAGTAAATACTTCTTTTGATATAACAAAACCACAACCTCAGCTTTTTGTTACACCTGATTTTGCTTTTTTAAATCAAGTCCTTGAAGATTTTGCAAATACAATGGCGCTTCGTACTGGCGGTTTAAGCGGTATTCAAAAACTGATTCATTCCAAAGAACTTGGCACCATTGAATTAAGTACTGGGCTACAAATTTCAGGAAATTTTGAATCTGTCATTGCCCATAATAATGCTACTGTGTTTTTTCAAACATCAGGACCTACAGCACTTTCATTTAGAGAAAAAGAATTGGTAGGTCATAGTACAAAGAATCACTCTGAAGGCTTCGGCTCTCCCATAGGAAAACTAAAAGGTATCAACTTGTCCATTGAAGATATGAGCCCAAGAGACCTGAAAGCCTATAATATTTTCGAAGGTCAAATCATTACTTTAGAATTCGAAGGGAATATAAAAATAACTGGAGAGATTATTACAGGCACACGCAATCTCAAAGGAGAGATCATTCTAGTTACATTTAAAGACTGCACCGTAACTCATGGTAGTAAAGTACTTTTCGAATCAGACGATCAATTGTATAATATGGCAATAGGCGAAAATATCGTTGCAGCCTTTAATGGCCCCGCTGATTTAGATAGTTTTGATTTAGTCAACCATGAAATTTCAACTAATACCTCTTCAACAGAAAAGTCTGATGAGCTACAACGATTAGAAACCTATTATAAACAAGTACGAGAATTTAGAGAGGGAACTAACACGACCATTTCGAGACATAAAGTATTTCAAGAAGTTTGTACTCAATATCCAACTGACTGGCTTTTGTCTGTTGAATTATACGAGCTTGCTAAGAATAATGGAGATAAAGATTTCGCTACTGAGATCTCATCTTATTTAGAAACTGTTAAACAAAACAATCCTAAACTGGGCCATTTGATTGATGACGGACTAAGTCTAGTCGATCAAAGCCTGGTTAGCTAGATTTAGGTCTTCTGGTAGGTTTACCGTCTGATTTTGATAAACTAATTTCCAATTTAGAGAATTAGTCAATACATAAAATTTAGACAATTCGCTGATTAGACGATTTTCCGCATTACTTTTTAAGGTAGATGCTTCCACCTTTTTCATCAAGGAAGCGTTCACATTTTTTTTAATTTTGTTGTAATCAGATGCATCAAATTGATTTAAAAAATCAGCAGAAACATCGTAATATTCGAAATCAGGATTAATCTTAATCTCCGCTTCAGGAATGCTCTTAATATAAAGTGTTTTAGATGCTTCATCTACTTCAAAGTCAACCTTACTTAAATCATAAGCCACCGTTACTTCTGCATTAACTACTACCAATGCTTTTTTGTCTGCCGTAATCAAAGGCCCAAATAATTCTTGCGAATCTTTGTAGTTATAGACTTCAGCAAAATGACCTTCTGTTACTATTAATTTTGAAACATTTGAAATTTGTTGCTGAATAAGCATTGAATTCTCTTGAAGAATAGACTTTTCATTTTTATCCTCAGAACAAGAACGAAATACGAAAACTATTGACAATGTTATAATTACACCAAGAAGAATTTTTTTCATTTGTTGAATTTCATAAATGGATACTCCTCTTTAAGATACGTAATTTTCTCGCCGAGGGATTTTAAAAACAATTGATGCTTTTCAGATGAAGCATTGAAAGGACGGTGTAATAGTCCTTTTTGAATGGTATCCACTTTTTCCATCATCGGATATGATTGAGGTGAAATCCAAACTTCTTTGAATTTTTCCCAGATATAATCGATAGCAAGCTGACTGGGATGCACCATATCTGTTTTATAAAAACGATAGTCTCGAAGCTCGTCCATCATGATTTCATACGAAGGAAAATATGAAGCCCCCTTAATTTGATGAATCGCAGAAATTAAATGCGACTTACTTCTTTGGTTCTCAATGAATCCGTCTTTTAAATGACGTACTGGAGAAACAGTAAAAACAACTTGTGTATTTTGGTTGATAGTTCGAATAGTTTCAATGCTACTATCTAAACTTTCTGTAATCTGCGCTACCGAAAGCAACTCTTTTGAAAATTTCTTTTGTACTACTTTATGGCAATTAGCGACAACGGCATCCGTTTCAGTTTTACGATAAACCCAACTTGTCCCTAAGGTGATGCACACGTGTGTTGCCTTAGCTATTTGCTGATATGTTTGGCCCAAAGCTGTATTCAACTTCCTCAATAGGTTTTCTTTGGATGGATCACTCAAATCAGAATGCGCATCAAAACAATGCCATTGCTCATTCAAAAAGAAAATATCCTCTTCAGTAAAACTCTCCTTTTGGATACTTTTTGAAAGTAGCTTTTCAATGGCCAATGGATGAAACAATATTCCAAATGGATTTCGCACCGATTGAAATTTGAAGTAGTTCAATTTCTCTCCAATATTTTCCGCAAAACAAGAACCTAAAATCAATAGTTGACTTTGGTAGTTCAATTGATTTTCAGCTACATCTAAAGGAATACTGGTTTGAAGTTTCATTCTGATATTTTAGCCATCGGGCTTAACTTATGAAATATTTGGTAGGGATAGATTTCATAAAAAACATTATCCTCATTAATAGTATTCTGATTGTTTTTTACTGCAAGATCAAATACTTCTTTAGCTTCTTCTAACCTATTTAAATTACGAAGACAGATAGCTTTAAAGTACATAGCATCTCCAAAATTTTTATAAACTTTCAGCGACATATTAAAATGCTCTACTGCTACTTCAAAATTTTCAAGCTCATATTCCACAACACCTAAATAAAACCAATCTAAGTAGTGACAAGCCTCTTCTGGTTCGTCCTTCGGAAAATCTGCATACTGTTGTTTTTGACTAAGCAGCAAATGTTCTTTTGCTTTGTCATATTGATTCAGTTGCAAATAATCTAAACCGATATAAAAATCATAAGTATGATCCATAACATAACTTGCCCCAAAACGTTTTTTAACTTCTAATAATTCAGCTATAGATTCTTCGTATTCTTTGGAGAAAATACATTTCATAAATCCGCTATACTCCAAATACTTCTCAGGATTATGCTTAGCAGCATTCTCTAAAAATGGTTTACCAACTGAATACTTTCTTGATTTATATAAGGGCATTGCCTTTTGCTGCCAGAAATAAGCAGAATCAGGTTTTAGAAGTAAAGCAGAGTCTAAATATTTTTGTCGCTGATTCGAATATAAACCTGCGTAATTTGCCTGTTTCCAGTATTCAACAATTCTAAGAGAATCAGCAGAGTTAATCTTAATCTTTTCTAATTTACTATCAACATTTTCTATAATAGCAGTTGTCTTTTTTTCTGCGCAAGAAATAAGGATTGCAAGAAGAACTAGTGAAAGATATTTCATATAATTTTTTAAGTTCTCCTTTTTAGAAAAGAGGTCTATTTATGAGCTTTGCATTTTATTTCAAATACCCTTTTGCATTTTCCAAAGCTTCTTTGATTCCATCAGGGTTTTTACCGCCTGCTGTTGCGAAAAATGGTTGTCCGCCGCCGCCGCCTTGAATGAACTTACCAAGTTCACGCACGATAGTTCCTGCATTTAAATCTTTAGAAGTGACTAACTCTTTAGAAATATAACAGCTTAATAATGCTTTGCCATTTTGCTTTGTTCCAAAGAGTAAGAATAGATTGTCTTTATTCTGACCCATTTCAAAAGAAAGATCTTTAATACCAGCAGCATCCAAATCTATTTCTTTGGCAAGGAATTGAATTCCGTTTACATCTTCCAGCTCATTGACTAGATCTCCTTTAAGATTTTTTGCTTTATCCTTTAAAAGCTGCTCTACTTCCTTTTTTAATTTAGCATTCTCTTCTTGTAATGAAGTCACCGCTTTCAAAGGGTCTTGTGCTTGATTTAAGACATCTTTGATTTCAAAAAGTATTCTGTTATTATCAAAATAAAAGTCTTTTACAACATCATAAGTAATCGCTTCAATTCTACGTATTCCTGCTGCAACAGCACCTTCTGATTTGATTTTAAAATGCCATATATCACCTGTGTTATTTACATGTGTCCCGCCGCATAATTCTATAGACTGACCAAAACGAACCGTTCGTACAGCGTCACCATATTTCTCACCAAACAATGCCATCGCACCATCTTTCAAAGCCTTATCTATGGGTACATTTCTATTTTCTTGAAAAGGCAAATGACCTTCAATTCTAGCATTTACAAAATCTTCAACAGCTCTTAACTCGTCTACCGTTAGCTTTGAGAAATGAGAAAAATCAAAGCGTAAATATTTGGAGTGCACCGCTGAACCTTTTTGCTCTACATGAGTTCCTAATATTTCTCGTAAGGCTTGATGCAACAAATGAGTAGCAGTATGATTTGCTTCTGTACGTAACCTTTGTTTTTTATCAACTGTTGCTTTAAAAACACCATCTGTTTTAGCAGGAAGGTCTTTCGAAAAATGTACTATCTCATTGTTTTCTTTCTTCGTATCAACGATGTATACAACATCTCCATTTGAAGCTTCTAAATAGCCCTTATCTCCTACTTGACCACCACCTTCTGCATAAAATGGAGTCAAATTAAATACCATTTGATACTGTTCGCCGTCCTTCTTTGAGGTGATTTTTCGGTATTTCACCAAATTGACATTGGCTTCTAAAAGATCATAGCCTACAAATTCTTGTTCTTTATCATCTGAAAGAATCGTCCAATCTTCTTTTGATGTTGCAGAGGCAGATTTTGAACGGTTCTTTTGTTCTTGCATCGCCACCTCAAAGCCCTTCTCATCTAAAGAATACCCTCTTTCACTTAATATTAAAGCAGTTAAATCAATAGGAAATCCGTAGGTGTCGTATAATTCAAATGCCTTTCTACCATTAATTTCTTTACCCTGAGCACTTTTGATGATACTATCTAAAAGTACCAAGCCTTGTTCTAAGGTATTTAAAAAAGAATTTTCTTCCTCTTTAATTACATTCTCAATCAATTGCTTTTGTTGCTTCAATTCTGGAAAAGCATCACCCATTGAATTAGACAGAACATTCACCAAACGATACATAAAAGGTTGCTTGGTGTCTAAAAATGTAAATCCATAACGAATAGCTCTTCGTAATATTCTTCGAATTACATAACCTGCTCCTGTATTACTAGGCAGTTGTCCATCAGCTATTGAAAAAGATACTGCACGAATATGGTCGGCTATAACACGAATGGCGATATCAGTTTCTTCTCCTGACGCCCCACCATTTTCATATTTTGAATTGGTAATTGTTTCTATTTCACGAATTATCGGTGTAAAAACATCTGTGTCATAATTAGATTCTACGCCTTGCATTGCCATACAAAGTCGCTCAAAACCCATACCTGTATCAACATGTTTAGCAGGTAACGCTTCTAATTTTCCATCCGCTTTGCGGTTGTATTGCATGAAAACTAAATTCCATATTTCTACTACCAAAGGATGGTCTTCATTCACCAACGAAGCTCCAGAAACCATTTCTTTGTCTCCTTTAGAACGAAGGTCTACATGTATTTCAGAGCATGGTCCGCATGGACCTTGATCACCCATCTCCCAAAAATTGTCCTTTTTGTTACCCATGATGATGCGATCTTCAGGTACAATGGCTTTCCATAAATTGAAAGCTTCACTATCCATATCGAGATTATCATCATCATTGCTTCCTTCAAAAACAGAAACATACAAGCTATCCTTATCTATTTTACAAACATCAGTTAAGAATTCCCAAGCCCATTGAATTGCCTCTTCTTTGAAGTAATCGCCAAAACTCCAGTTACCCAACATTTCAAACATTGTATGGTGATAGGTGTCTTTACCAACCTCTTCTAAATCATTATGTTTTCCGCTTACACGAAGACATTTTTGCGAATCTGCTACACGAACATTTTGGGCAACACTATTGCCAAGAAAAAATTCCTTAAATTGGTTCATACCAGCATTGGTGAACATCAATGTTGGGTCATCTTTTATTACCATGGGGGCAGATGGTACAATTTTGTGGCTTTTTTCTTTAAAAAAGTTTAGAAATTGGGTCCTGATTTCTTTGGAATTCATACTATAGTGGTAAGTTTTACTATTTTTAACTTTTTAAACAAAACAATTTTTATATTTGTTTGTTCTGTTTATACGAAACAAAAGTAGAACAAAATACATTCATGTCTAAAGTAAAGTACTATTACGATCCAGATACGCTTTCGTATCGCAAAATAGAACCGAAGAAATCTCGGCGCTATCGTAATTATGCATTTTTCTTTTTAGCCGTTTTATTGGTCGCTACATTTCTTCTAACACTTCTACTCAATACTAGTCTAGTAAACACGCCTAGAGAGCTTTCTTTAAGCCGTGAAGTCAAAAACTATGAACTTCAGTTTGAGCTTTTGGATAAGAAGATGCAACAAATTGAAGAAGTCTTAGCAAATATTGAGGATCGCGACAACAATATCTACCGTTTATACTTTGAAGCTAACCCCATACCTGAAGAACAACGTCGTGCCGGATTCGGAGGAATAAATCGTTATAAGTCATTAGAAGGATTTAATAATTCTGAAATGGTTATTTCTACCACCAAACGATTAGACATTATTAAAAAGCAAATGGCAATTCAATCTAAATCGTTAGAAGAAATTGCTTTACTAGCCAAAGAGAAAGAAAAGCTTTTGGCAGCAATACCAGCGATTCAACCAATAAACAATGATAACTTAACTCGTATGGCTTCTGGCTTTGGTTGGCGATCAGATCCTTTCACCAAAGCAAGAAAAATGCACCGTGGAATGGACTTTACTGCACCAAAGGGCACACCAATTTACGCATCAGGTGATGGAAAGATAATACGTGCAGATAATAACTCATCAGGATTTGGCAAGCACATTCGTATTGATCATGGCTATGGGTATTTAAGCCTATATGCTCATTTAAGCAAATACAATGTTAAGAAAGGTCAAAAAGTAAAAAGAGGTGACTTAATTGGTTTTGTAGGCAGCACAGGCCGATCAGAAGCGCCACATTTACACTATGAAATCTGGAAAGACAAAG
Organism: uncultured Flavobacteriaceae bacterium; assembly: GCA_938009735.1. Classification (GTDB taxonomy): domain Bacteria; phylum Bacteroidota; class Bacteroidia; order Flavobacteriales; family Flavobacteriaceae; genus Maribacter_C. Next base: position 8,092 of record CALLIG010000377.1, on the reverse strand, counting down.
ATCGTATTAATCCTATCAATTTCTACTATGGTAGTTTATCAGCTGTAGAATTTGAGAACATGTTGAAATACGCAAATCAAGAAAATCAATCTCTAGATTAATGCATATAGAGCTTCCTGAAAAAAGATATTACGGCATTGGCGAAGTTGCCAAGGCATTTGGAGTCAACACCTCACTTATTCGTTTTTGGGAAAAAGAGTTTGATGCTCTGAAACCAAAAAAAAATGCCAAGGGCAATCGCAAATTTACACCTGAAGACATTAAAAATCTCCAATTGATATATCATTTGGTAAAAGAAAGAGGGTTTACATTAGATGGTGCTAAAATCCATCTAAAAGAGAGCAAACAAAAAACACTCGAAAACTTTCAAATCATAGAAAAGTTAGAACGCATCAAAGCAGAACTAACTAAAATTAAAGAACAATTGTAATTTTACAGTTATACCTCTACTTAGTAATTTTCTATTTTTTTCAAAATAGTATTGTAACAATCTATATTAAATAAACACTAATTCATTAACCATTAAAAATTCTCACGATTGTGAGAACGACATTAAAACCACTAATTATGAAAAAAGGATTAATCGTACTAATAGTTCTTGGAATACTTGCATTTATAATTTATGACTGGAGTGTTGGGTTCAACAATACCGCAGTAGAACACGAAGCAAATGCCAAAACAGCTTGGTCGAATGTAGAAAGTTCATATCAAAGAAGAAACGATTTGATAGGCAACCTAGTTAAAACTGTTCAAGGAGCTGCAGATTTTGAAAAAGGTACATTAACTGATGTGATTGAAGCCAGATCAAAGGCAACATCAATAAACATTGACGCCAATAATCTGACACCGGATAAAATGGCTGCATTTCAACAAGCACAAAGTGGAATGGCTGGAGCTTTGAGTAAATTAATGGTTGTTGTAGAACGCTACCCTGAACTGAAGGCAAATCAAAATTTCTTAGAACTGCAAGCGCAACTAGAGGGTACAGAGAACAGAATTAATGTAGCGAGAGACCGATTTAATGAAAAAGTAAATATCTACGACATTCATACAACAAAATTTCCTGGCAAACTTCTAGCTGGCATCTTTGGTTTTGAAGAAATGGCTCGTTACAAGGCTGATGCCGGTGCATCAGATAATCCAGATGTAGACTTTGATTTTAAATAGGCAGACATTATGTCTCGTGTAGAAAAATTTTTATCGGAAGAAGAGGAGCAAGAGATTGTTCAGGCTATTATAAAGGCCGAAAGAAATACTTCAGGCGAGATTCGCGTGCATATTGAGGCACATACACGTCTAGAACATTTTGATCGCGCAAAAGAGGTATTTCATTTGCTAAAAATGGATAATACCAAAGATGAGAATGGGGTTTTAATTTATGTTGCAGTAAATGACCGAAAGTTTGTTATATATGGCGATAAGGGCATTGACGAAGTAACTCCTGAGGACTTTTGGGAAACTACCAGAAACGCGATTCAAGCTCAGTTTAAAACTGGAAACTATAAAGGAGGTGTTATTGACGGTGTTATCGCCTCTGGTCAAGCACTAGAAAAGCATTTTCCATGGAAACATGACGACACAAATGAATTGAGCAATGAAGTATCTAAAGGATAACCTCTTTATTTTATTTTTCCTATGCTGTGGATTTATATTCGCTCAATTTCAGATTCCTGAAAAACCAGAACTACAGACGAGTGTTTATGATGACCCTAATATAAATCTATTACCAGCGGGGCAAGAAAAAGCGCTAGAAAATAAATTGATTCGTTATTCTGATAGCACTTCTACTCAAATTGTTGTTGCCATCATACCATCCACAAATGGTGAGGATATTAATTATTTAGGAGCTCAATGGGGGCAAAAATGGGGAATTGGACAAGCCGATAAAGATAACGGCATACTAATTTTGCTTGCTAAAAATGATCGAAAAATTGCCATTAGTACTGGTTATGGCGTTGAAGGCTCACTTACCGACGCTATGTCAAAAAGAATTATTGAAAATATCATTCTTCCTCAATTTAAACAAGGCGATTTTTATGGAGGACTCAACGAAGGCGCTGATGTAATTTTTCAGGTTTTAAATGGAGAATTTAAAGAGGAAAGATCTTTTTCAAATGATCAAGGTTTTCCCTTCGAAAGCTTTTTACCCTTCATCATCTTTTTTGTTATTCTTATAATTTTATCAAGTCGTAATCGCAGAAATGGTGGTGGTCGCAATGGCGGAAACCGATCTGGAGGATTGGATCTCTGGGATATTATTATACTAAGCAATATGGGCCGTAGTGGTGGCTCAGGCGGAGGTTTCGGAAGTGGCGGAGGTTTCGGTGGTAGCTCTGGCGGAGGTGGATTTGGAGGAGGTTTCGGCGGAGGAGGTTTCGGCGGCGGCGGCGCTTCTGGTGGATGGTAGATTTTAGCTCTTGGCTAGAACAAAATATTCAACTCCTAACTCCTAACTCCTAACTCCTAACCAAACTACTTCTTTCTCATAAAAATGGACATCGGCACTCCAGAAAAATCAAATTCTTCTCTAAGCTTATTCTCCAAATATCTCTTATAGGGCTCTCGAACATATTGAGGGAGATTACAATAAAATGCAAACTGAGGATAATGAGTTGGTATTTGCATACAGAACTTAATTTTCACATGCTTTCCTTTGTATGCCGGCGGAGGGTAATGTTCAATAATCGGTAACATCGTATCATTGAATTTACTTGTAGCTATTTTTCTTGATCTATTTTGATATACTTGAACTGCAGTTTCAATAGCTTTGAAAATACGTTGTTTTGTTAATACCGAAATAAACAAAATCGGAACATCAACAAACGGCTCAATGACTTCTCTTATTTTTTGCTCAAAATGTTTCATGGTATTGGTTTCTTTATCTTCAACCAAATCCCATTTATTCACAAGAATTACAATACCCTTGTTATTGCGATGCGCTAACCAAAAAATATTAGCCACTTGACCGTCAAAGCTTCTAGTAGCATCTACTACTAACAAACATACATCACTATGTTCTATGGCACGAACCGATCTCATTACCGAATAAAACTCTAAATCTTCCTTTACTTTTGCTTTACGTCGGATACCAGCAGTATCTACTAAATTAAACTCAAACCCAAAACGATTATACTTTGTATCAATACTATCACGTGTTGTACCTGCAATATCGGTTACAATATATCGCTCTTCACCAATCAGGGCATTTATGAAAGAAGATTTTCCTGCGTTTGGTCTGCCAACTACTGCGAACCTGGGTAACTCATTTTCTTCTTTTTCATGTTCTGGTAATACATCTACCAGCGCATCTAAAAGATCTCCTGTTCCACTACCACTTATACTTGAAAGTGTAAAGTATTCACCTAACCCTAAAGAATAAAACTCAACAGCGTCTTCAGCACGCTTACCATTATCTACCTTATTAACTGCTAAAAAAGATGGCTTGTTCGCCTTTCGAAGTAAGTTAGCGACATCTTCATCCATACCTGTTACTCCATCTTCTACATTAACCATAAAAATTATAGCATCTGCTTCTTCAATTGCTAATTCTACCTGCTTATCAATCTCTTGTTCGAAGATATCATCACTACCTAAAACATAACCACCGGTATCAATTAATGAGAATTCTTTACCATTCCAATCACTTTTACCATAATGACGATCTCGTGTAACACCACTAACGGCATCAACAATTGCTTCACGTCTCTGAATTAATCGATTAAAGAAAGTGGACTTCCCAACATTTGGCCTTCCCACAATGGCTACAATAGCGCTCATACTTTATATTTTTGGAGGTGCAAAAGTAATGCTAAATTATTGAAGTCCTAGATATTAGGTAAGAAGTATAAAATTAGATTTCTTTAGACAACAAGGGAAATGTTGTCGTTGAACTACTATTTCCAGATAAGTAAGGTTCACTAGGTATTCTTTTTCTGATAATTTTCGCCGGTGCACCATATACTAATAGACAATCTGATACATTACCAACTAATAATGACCCAGAACCAATTACAGAATACTCCCCTACCGTAATATTTTCAATAATATTAGTTCCTAAACATATGGCAGAACCTCTTCCAAGAATAAAATTACCACCAACACATACATTTGGTGCTAAGCTTGAAAATTTATTCATAAAACCATCATGATCCAAAGAAGAATTAGTGTTTAAAATACAATGACGAGCTATAATTGCATTTGCATTGACAGTAACACCAGGCATAATTACAGATCCATTGCCTATTTGTACATCTTTACCAATCTGAGCGTTTGGGTGTATAGCACTTATGAAATTGAATTGAGATTCTATTTTAAGAATTCTATCAACAACCAAACTTCTCGTCCAATTATCACCGATAGCTACTATGCCACCAAAAATTTTATATTTTTCAATGAGTTCAGGCAGATCATACTCATTACCTAATACAGTATAACCATTTACTTCGGCACCTATACTTTTGAATGAATCAATAAAGCCTACAACTTTGAATTTCGCCTCTTTTTCTATGCAGTCAAGAACTACACTACCATGTCCGGAGGCTCCAAAAATTACCACATTCTGCATTTCATCGGGGTTTTATGCATTTCATCGATACATCAAATATAGAAAAAGAAATTAGATCATTCTTAAGAAGTCGTTCTTTTTCGTTGAAATGTTTTTTTAGGACTATTATTTGGTGATATAGACTTGTAAATATTATAACATCGAATCACCATGTTTATTGCACCTTTGTAAACATATTCGCTTTACTACCTTAATTCTTAAGAACAAGCATTATTCGAGTGTTTTAGGCATCTAATTTTGGTTGTAACCAAAACGTTTTAATTGCCTTGCATCACTACGCCAGTTCTTATTGACTTTGACATAGAGTTCTAAATGCACTTGCTTTCCGAAGAACTTTTCGAGATCTTTTCTTGACTCAACTCCTACCCGCTTTAACGCGCTTCCTTTGTGTCCAATAATTATTCCTTTTTGAGATTCTCTTTCCACCATAATTACAGAACGCATTCGAATGATATCTTCATCTTCGAAAAACTCTTCGGTGTCTATCTCTACAGAATAAGGAATCTCTTTTTTGTAATGAATCAAAATTTTCTCTCGAATCGTTTCATTCACAAAAAACCGCTCAGGCTTATCTGTTAACTGATCTTTCGGATAATATGGATGTGCTTCAGGAAGTAACTCAATTATACGCTCAAAAACTCCTTTTACATTAAAATTAGATAATGCTGAAATAGGATGTAATTCAACAGTAGGAAGCATTTCTTGCCAATACTGTGCTTGCTCTTCTAATAATTCTTGTGTTGCAGTATCTACTTTGTTCAGCAACAACAAAACCGGAATCTTACTATTCTTTATTTTCTCAAAAAAAGCTTCGTCTTTTAAAGCCTTCTCTCCTATTTCAACCATATATAGCAAAACATCGGCATCTTCAAATGCTGACTTCACAAAATTCATCATGGAATTTTGAAGTTCATAGGCAGGTTTAATGATTCCAGGAGTATCAGATAAAATAACCTGAAAATCTTCTCCATTTACTATCCCTAATATACGATGACGTGTTGTTTGCGCCTTAGAAGTGATAATAGATAACTTCTCTCCCACAAATGCATTCATCAAAGTAGACTTACCTACATTAGGGTTGCCGATGATGTTTACAAATCCTGCTTTATGCTCTGCCATCTTTTAATTTTTTAATATATTCTTTTGCTGCCACATTTACTCTAGGCGCCAACAAAAGTACTGCAATCATATTCGGTATAACCATTAAAGCATACGATAAATCAATCAAATTTTTCACCAAATCAAGTGATGCGACCGCAGCGAAGACAATCATAATTACAAAATACCAGTTATAAAACTTCCCGATTTTAGCATTTGTCAAAAACGACAAACTTTTCACTCCGTAATACGAATAGGTAAAAAGCGTAGATAAAGCGAAAGCAGTAACAATGATCATCAATAAAATATCACCATAGCCAAACAAGGTCGATTTGAATGCCGAAAGAGTCATTACAATTCCACTAGAATCTTCTAAATATGCTCCACTTAAAATAATAACAATAGCAGTAAACGTACAAACTAATATGGTATCAATAAACGGACCTAAACTAGCAACTAACCCTTCTTTTATAGGATTATCAGTTTTTGATTGTCCGTGATACATTGGCGCACTACCCAAACCTGCTTCGTTTGAAAACATAGCTCTTCGCACTCCTATAATTACTAGACCCCAAAACCCACCAGTAACAACAGTATTGAAATTAAAGGCCTCAGTAAAAATTAATTTTATAGACGGAATAATCTGTTCTGAATTCATAGCCATAACAGCAATTACTGCAATTAAATAAACCGCCACCATAAAAGGTACAATTGCAGATGCTACTTTAGCAATATTCTTCAATCCTCCAAAAATCACAACAGAAGTAATCAATGCAAGCACAACACCTATGGTTAGTTTCCAATTCAAATCACTCATCGCGAATAGTGTATCAGAAGGAGACACTACACTCATAAAAGTTTCTGTAAACTGGTTTGCTGTGAAAACTCCCAAAAAACCAAATAAACCACATACTGCAAAGAATACAGCCAAAGGCTTCGCTTTTGGCCCCAAACCTTTCGTGATATAATACATAGGGCCACCTTGAAGCTTTCCTTCTGAATCAACACCTCTGTACATTACAGACAAGGTGCAAGAGTAAAACTTGATGCACATACCTATTAATGCAGTAACCCAAATCCAGAATATAACACCAGGTCCACCATCATGAATTGCAATAGCAACTCCTGAAATATTTCCTAAACCAACTGTTGCTGCAACGGCTGCAGAAAGTGCTTGAAAAGAACTTACATCACCTTTTGCATCTTTATTATCATATTTTCCAGCTGTAATAGCAATAGCATGACCAAAAAAGCGGTAGGGCAAAAATTTTGAATAGAAGACCAAAAAAAGCCCTCCTAGAATTAATAGTACAAACATAGGCCACTCTGTATAGGGCAATGTTTTAGAAATCAAATCATTAATAGTATCCATATGTTATGCTAAATACCGAAGGTATGGATTTTAAGGTTTTATTGAATAAATGGGTTGAAAATATTCTTTGACAAGTTTTGATTTAACTAAAAAACGGTTGTATATTTGTCGCCCGCTATCGAATAGATGGCGCACCTTTATCTCGTCAGCTTAATGACCTGAAGTTGCAAAACAAGTGAGATAAAAACCCATATCGCGGGGTAGAGCAGTAGGTAGCTCGTCGGGCTCATAACCCGAAGGTCGCTGGTTCGAGTCCAGTCCCCGCTACTAGTAAACAAAGGGCTTCCAGTTTTCGGAAGCCTTTTTTTATGCTCCGGGTACAACATAGGTACAACATTTCGTTTTTCTCAAACTTTAACATTTTAATTGGCCTTAATTACCACTATTTGGATTTTTGCCCATATAATCTTGCCATGTGACCAATACATATTTGTCCTTTCCATTTTCGTTCTTTTTTAAAAACCCATATTCGTACACGAATAGATAAACTTCTTCTTTTTGGTTTTTCCAATAATGGGTAAAAAAGTTTGGGTTAAAACCTAATTCCGATAAAACTTTGGTTCTTATGGTCACTTTGCCTCCCTTATTATATTCCTTAAGTATCTTCCGGTTCAATTTCAATTGATTGTCTACTTTATTATAAAACCGTTCTGGATTTTGTTTTTCCTTTTGGTATTGGTTGGCACTTTTACATTGAGGGTCACAAAATTTCTTATCTGTTCTACCACTTAATTCTTTACCACAATGAAGACATTTTTTATAGATTCTCATTAAAAATCATTTTAATAGATTATTATACGTATCCTATTCGTATAAGGTACGATTAAATCAATTGTATCAATTAGATTGCCTAAAAAAGCCATGGAAAAAGGTAGGAGTGTTACATTAAAGCATCTTTTAATTAAAGAAAGACGCTTCATAGGCTTACAATTCAACACGGATAAAGTTATTCATGCTCTTGTCAAACAGCTGCCAGATGTAAAATGGAGTAACAGTTTTAACATGGCTTACATTTTGAACACCAAACAAAATCTTGATCAGATATTCAAAACCTTTAA
>CALLIG010000376.1 GCA_938009735.1 uncultured Flavobacteriaceae bacterium | reverse complement strand
CGGCTTTGAAGAAAACATCCAACCAAAAGCGTTCCATTGATGCTTGGTGCCTGTTTGTAATTCTGCTTTCCCCAATCTCGTCGGATCAAAAGGTGACAAAAGCTCTACATAATCATTAGAAACAAAGAAATCAAGGTTACTTCGGTTTCTGAACGCAATTTTATACAAAATATAATTCAGATTATCGGTCTGCTCAAAGTTCTCATTAAAGTAAAAAGATGAATTCATAGTAGGACCATGACTCACGATTTTACTATCCTCTGGAAAAAACAAGTATCCTAAATTTCCATTAAAATTCACATAACCTTTTCTTGGTATAAAACCAACCTCGGCACTATAATTGTCACTCACCCATTCTTCCTGAATACGCCAGCTCCACTTACGGTTTCTGTATTCCAAATGAGCGGCTTGAGAAATTCCGTTGGCATCATCATCTGGAGAAAATGACTTTAAGAGAAAAGCTTTACCGTTCCATAAGTTATTTGATGATGCTAAATTATATTCAATACCTAGATTTCTATTGTATTCTGGAAACACCGTTCGTAATGAATCACTATCATTTAAATAATTAAACGATTGTTTATTGACTAACATTAGCCCGATACTAGAGCGGCTAAAAACTTTTTTCTGCAAAGAGAGTACACCAAAATTTTGGCTAGGCAATCCGGTTTCATCAATGCTGCCTGTTTGAATATCCATTAAGCCAATACGCCAAGAATCAGAAAGATTACCACTAATACGAGCCCCAGCTTGAATAGGAACACCTAATCCAATTCTTCTTGAGAAAAAAGGTCTGATGGTTGGATATCCGAAATTTGCGAACAAGTCACCATTCTCTAAAAAGAATTGACGCCTTTCTGGGAAAAACAATTCAAATCGGTCTAGATTCGTAATTTGCCGATCAACTTCAACCTGAGAAAAATCAGGGTTTACAGTAACATCTAGATTCAAAGAGGGTGTTAAGCTAAATTTAATATCACCACCAATTTTCGGACTGTATTTAGGCTCCTCATTGTTGGCCTTATTTTGGGTGACCTCTCCTAAAACATAAGGAATTATTGAAAAGTTAGTTCTTGGCTTAGGAGGTGGGGAATCCCAAACTAAAGTTCCGTTGTACGCCATAGAAGAAGTCGGAAACTGTCTAGGTACGGGAGTCCAACTCGATTTCTCACTCGATTTTAAATCTAATCGACCAAAATTAATGCCCCATTCACCAATACCTTCTTCATATCGAATCGATTTAAAAGGAATGGCCATTTCAAAAACCCATTTCTCTTCATCATGTGAGCTTTCTGATATCCACTTGCTATCCCAGTTTAGGTCAATTTTACTGCCATCATACATGGTGCCATCCCATTGCGCCCCGTATGCATTTGCACCAAAAGAAAAGCCTGTGGTTTGGTTATTAAAAGGATCTAGAAATAATAAAAAGTTGTCATTTTTTCCAAAAGAAAAATCACGGCGAAGTGACTCTACGGTATATTTTGCTTTCCCACTATGATAAAAAGTAGCTAATAAATAGATGTTTTTATCGTCATACGCCATTCGAATTTCTGTCTTTTCCTTTGCAGGATCAACATCCATAGGTAAAACCATTCTAAAATCTTTGGCCACATCGGTATCTTGCCAAGCTGCGTCATCTCCTAATCCATCTATTAATATGGTTGATGTTGCTTTACTAATATTTAATCGAAATTCTCCATTTTTCTTTTGAGCTTTTAAAGAGTAGGTCATGCAGAAGCACAGCAAAGAAAGAAGTCCTATTTTTTTCATGAAATTATAATCTTCTGGCAAACATTATGGAAAACTACAAAAAACCCTTAACAATCTTTAACACTCTTTTTAAAAGTATGCCATACTTAAACTCAAAATTGTTCGTTCTGATGGTTGAACCCAAAACATAGAAAATGAAACTTTTCACCAAATTATTTATTTTATTATTTACTGTTAGTTTAGCCGTGTCTTGCGGAAATGCTGATGATGATGTTACCTTTAACTTAAATACAGGAGACACGCTCGGAAAAGGAATACCTGTAGACGATTGTTTAGGTTTTCCTGAAAGCGACTTAGTCTTATCAATTCAAGAACAATACACTACCCTACCAGGAAAAATATCAATTCTTTTTAAAGTTTCAGATAATGACGGAAACCCTGTTTCAGGATTGAATGCAGATCAGTTTACTATTTACGAACAAGGTAGAAATGATGATTGTTTTAATACTATCTCAACTTCTGAATCATTTGCACGTATTTCACCAAATTCACAGATTTTTGCCACGAACACGCTATTGGTTTTAGACTTAAGTAATAGTGTTTTAAGTAGTAGTTTGGACGAATTGAAAACGGCAAGTTCAAGTTTTGTAGATAATGTAATGCCATCAACAGCTGTAGAATCAATTAAAATGGCAATTTATTGGTTTGATGGTGAGAATGAATTGCATTTACTTAATGATCTTAGCTCCTCAAGAACAGAACTTAAAGCTGCAATTGAAGGAATAACAACAGATATCAGTAATGATCCTTCTACAGATTTATATGGCGCAGTAATAAAATCAACTGATATTGCTTCAGATCTTTTAAAGGCAAGTACTCAGGGGGATAAAATTGGTGCCGCTTCTATTGTAATTTTCACCGATGGGACTGATCAAGCTTCTCGCTTTACTAAAGAAGCAGCTCAAAAGAAAGTTGATGAAGCTGACCCTAACATTGCCTTTTTCTCTATTGGATTAGGAAGTGAAATAGATACACAAGTACTTACCGATCTTGGTAAAACATTTAGTGTTTTTGCTGGCAATAAAGAAGAACTAGAGGACACATTCAATGATATTTCTCAACGTGTTTCTGAGCAAGCAAATAGTTTCTACTTATTCGAATATTGTAGTCCAAAAAGAGATGGTAGTGGAGAAAATAATCTAGCTATTCAATTGACAGATGGAAGCCGACAAGGAGCTGTACAAACTAAATTTGACGCCACAGGTTTTGAAGCTGGCTGCGAATAGAATTCCCTTCATATCATTGAAAATTTGGTAACGTTGAATATCTAAAAAAGTTAGCCGTTTAACGGGTTTGTGTCTATGAAAATAGATTTCAACCAAAATATTGACCATTGGTCGAATATAAATACTACAGAGTAGGGTTAATGCGAATTAAATTGCTTTATTCGCAGTATCGCCCCATATTTTAATTGAATACCTACATCCGAAATTGGAATTATGTTTAACGAAAAACGTATAGAACATGGATGTATTGAACAACATTATTAGAAAAAGCTCTTTAAATGGAATGCCATTCTGGATAAAAGCGACAGCGCTTTTTGTATTTTCCGCTATCATAGTTCTTTTAGTATCTATGCTTGTAGTATTAATGGTTAACGGACCAGAAGTTAATATTCGTTACGGATATTAATCGG
>CALLIG010000375.1 GCA_938009735.1 uncultured Flavobacteriaceae bacterium | reverse complement strand
TAATTTTCGATAACGAACACTCAAGAAAAGAATAAGTAAAACTCCCATCGTAACTGAAACATCAGCCATGTTGAAAATACCTGTTCTAAAATAGCCGCCTAAATCAATGTAGAAAAAGTCAGTTACTTCACCATGAGCAATGCGATCGAATAAATTTCCGACACCACCACCAATCACACAGGCAAAAGCAAAAACCAGCCATTTATTCATATTTGTTTTTACAAGTACTCTGAAAAGTAAAACTAATAAAACAGTTACAGGAATAATTTGCAGAAATATAATTTTTAGCATCGGAGCCAGATCAGATCCAAAACCTAGCATAGCCCCATCATTCTCTACCTTTGTTAGAATAAAATTTTTACCAATCAATTCAATTCTTTGACTAGCTTCTACATTGTTACGAACCAAATTCTTTGAAATTTGATCACAACCAATATTAAGCAGGACTAGGGCAATTATGAGTATTCTTTTCGTCATTTGTTAACTGTAAGAGAAACTAGTATTGTTCCTCATCATTAGGAAAATCTCGACTTTTAACATCACCAACATATTGCGAAATAGCGTTGCCCATTTCTTCATATAAATTCATATATCGGCGTAAAAATCTTGGATTAAATTCATGTGTCATTCCCAATAAATCATGAATGACAAGTACTTGTCCGTCTGCATGTTTACCACCTCCAATTCCTATCGTCGGAATGCTAATACTTTCAGATACTTTTTTAGTCAAATCGGCAGGAATCTTTTCAAGTACTATACCAAAGCAACCAATTTTTTCAAGCATTTTAGCATCTTCAATAAGCTTTTCTGCTTCCTCTTCTTCTTTAGCACGAACTGTGTATGTCCCAAATTTATAAATGGATTGTGGTGTGAGTCCCAAATGTCCCATAACAGGAATACCTGCATTCAAAATACGCTTGACCGATTCTTTAATTTCTGATCCACCTTCTAATTTAACCGAATGAGCACCACTTTCTTTCATGATACGAATAGCTGAGCGTAAAGCTTCTTTCGGATCACTTTGATAACTGCCAAATGGAAGATCAACAACAACCAACGCTCTATCAACTGCTCTGATAACTGATGAAGCATGATAAATCATTTGATCTAAAGTAATGGGTAGTGTCGTCTCATGACCAGCCATCACATTACTGGCAGAGTCACCAACCAAAATAACATCAACCTTTGCAGCATCTACAATTTTTGCCATGGAATAGTCATAGGCAGTAAGCATGGAGATTTTTTCTCCATTCTTTTTCATATCCACAAGGGATTTTACGGTTACTCTTTTGTATTCTTTCTTTGCCGTTGACATGTTATTTGTTTTGGTGTGCTAAAAATAAGGAGTTTTCATTAGAAAATGAGGATGTTGAATGTTTAGTATCTTCTTAAATTGAAAACATCCAGCAATCGAAATGACTACTGGATGTTTTTGAATATGATTATTCAGTTATTTTAAAATTCTCGATACGGAGAATCTAAAAATGCATTTGCTTCTTCTTCAACAAACTTAGCATTCTCACTATCCCAATGTAAGGTCTGATTCGGAAAACGACCAGCGATGGTTCCTAAAAGAATTGTTTCAGTAAGTTTTGATGCATATGAAAACGGAGCTGTAGTTTCTGCAGTACCTAAACAAGCATCTACAAACTGATGATAATGCTTATTGCTTTCGCCCGCATAATCTCGAACAGGCTCGCCTAAATTCTGTGCAGTTATTTCTTTACTAATATCAATATACTCACCGTCTACAATTAGCATCGGTAGTTTTTGAAAGTGTGGTAGATAAAACCTTCCCTTTTCCCCAATAAACATGGCACCTTGATCATGTAGCGCGTCTCCATTAGGCAACATTAAATCTTCACGTTGTTTGTCGGCATCAACACCGTCATACCAAACCCATTTTAAAGATTCAGCGGTGTATTCAGTACCAGGAAACTCATAGGTTACCATATTTTGTTCTGGGTAACCAAATCCGTTAGGTTTCCTGCAATTGGTAGTAATTGTACGTGGTACATCTAATGCCAAAGCATTATAAGGTGTATCAAAAATATGAACGCCCATGTCACCTAAAGTACCGCAACCGTAGTCCACTAATTTTCTCCAGTTGCCGGGATGATAAACACCTTCCTTATATGGTTTTTCGGTTGAAGTACCCAACCAAAGATTCCAGTCTAAATTTGCTGGTACTGGGTCACTACCTTCAGGCGCTGCTCCGTCATAACCCCAATTTTTCGGTGACCAAGCACGAACTGTGTGTACCTTGCCGATAATACCAGATTGTATAAGTTGCGTCGCTAATTTATAATCATAAAAAGAATGTACTTGAATTCCCATTTGAGTCACTAATCCTTTTTCGGCAGCCAATTTATTCATTGCCCTTGCTTCACTCACGTGATGCGTTAAAGGTTTTTGACAATAAACCGGTTTGTCCATTCCCATTGCCATCATCGATGCAGGAGCGTGAGTATGATCAGGAGTTGATACAACAACGGCATCAATCTTTTTCTTCATCTCGGTCAACATCACTCGGTAATCAGAAAATATTTTTGCTTTCGGATGTAGTTTCTGTGCTGCTGCTAAATTTTTAGAATCAACATCACATAAAGCAACGACTTCTACTTTTGCATGCGAAGAGATGGCTTTCAAATCTTCACCACCCATATTACCAACACCGATATGAGCCGTCCGTAAAACTTTGTCTTTTTTATTAAAAGCCCATGCTGCATTAGGAAGTAAAGCAATTGAAGAGGCTGCTGCCGTTTTTTTTAAGAATTCTCGTTTGTTCATATTGGTGTTTCTTCAGTTATAATTTTTTGATTTTTATATTTCGTAACCATAGGGGACTATCATGATCTTGTATGGCAATATACCCAGACTTAAAAGTACCATATTTTGGAAAATCTTTCCACTTACCTGCTTTTTTTCGTGTTTCCCAATCTTCAGACCAGGGCACAAATTCAAGCAGTTTTTTACCATTCAACCAATGTTCTACTTTTTCTGGAGTAAAAATTATTCTTGAAGTATTCCACTCCATTGCAGGTTTGACTATTTTCTGACTTAAATCGGGCAAATACATCGCATAATCTGCACCGGTTTTCTGCCACTCTTCTAAAGTAGCCTCATTAATTTCTTCCCATTTTAAATCATCAAGCATTTGATATTCTGGTGAAACTTCTGGTGGACCCCAAGTACCTTCTTTTAAATGATATAGCATTCCGCTATTACCACCTTCAGGAATTTTCCATTCCCATCTTAATTCGAAGTTGTCAAATTCTTCTGCAGCGTAAATAATATCTCTGCCACCTTTACGATCTGCCTCAGAGCGTTTTTCAGTATCGAAAGTAAGTTCACCATCTTTGATTACCCATTGTGGAGGAAGATCATCACCGTTATAAGCCCGCCAACCTTCAGTTGTGGTGCCGTCAAAAAGAGAAATCCATTCTTCATTGGTAGTTGTAACAGTTTGTTCTTCTTGACTATCGGAGCTGGTTTTTTCTGCTTTTTTGTCTGTTTTACAGGCTGCGAATGCAAGAATTAGTAATGTGAATAGAATACTCTTTTTCATATAAATATTGGTTTGAATTTTAAAGGTTATCTGTGTTGGTCAAGCATGATCACATTGCCATCAGGGTCTTTAAGTAAAATGCTTCCCGGCCCAGAAGTTGTTTCGCCCACTTCTTTGTCTAATATTATATTATGCTGTTTCAATGTATTCTCAATGATACGAACGTCGTCAAATTCTTCAATGTTCTTGCCGTCAGTATCCCAACCTGGATTGAAGGTGATGATATTGCCTTCAAACATCCCTTGAAATAATCCGATTAAAGAATCTTCATTTTTCATGATTAGATAATTACTTTCATGAGAACCTGCTAGAATAGCAAATCCTAAATTCTCATAAAAATCTTGCGAAACTGTTAGGTCTTTTACAGAAAGACTAATAGATAATGCACCTAGCTTCATGTGTTTTGTATTTAATACTGCTTTAAATATAAGTAATTTTAAAGCATTTACACACGGGCAAAATCAAAGAGCTGCAGTTTTAAAAATTAAGTAAAACAAAATTTCAGCAGTAATTAAAGAAGTCTTTTCGACTAACAATCACTCAAAAAGACACCAACTGCTAATCCACCTTGTGAAGTCTCTTTGTATTTAGAACTCATGTCTTTGGCAGTTTCCCACATAGTCTGGACTACCTTATCAAGCGGGACTTTAGCTTCTGCAGGATCAGAATCAAGCGCTAATTCTGCAGCGTTTATAGCTTTTATGGCACCCATCGAATTTCTTTCAATACACGGAATTTGAACTAGTCCGCCAATAGGGTCACAGGTCAAACCTAAATGGTGTTCCATAGCAATTTCAGCAGCCATTAATACTTGTTCAGGGCTACCGCCTAATAGTTCAGTTAGTGCACCAGCAGCCATTGCGGAGGATACTCCGATTTCTGCTTGACAACCTCCCATTGCGGCTGATATGGTCGCGCCTTTTTTGAATATGCTTCCTATTTCTCCTGCAACAAGTAGAAACTTTTTAATGTGTTCAAAGTTTGCATCATGGTTTTCAATAACCATATAGTACATTAATACGGAAGGAATAACGCCGGCACTTCCATTGGTTGGAGCAGTAACAACTCTTCCTAAAGAGGCATTTACTTCGTTAACAGATAATGCAAAGCAGCTTACCCATTTTAATATTTGTCGAAATCTTACTTTGGTAAGACGTATGGTTTGTAGCCAGTTGTCAGGAGCATCATAAGGACCTGCGGTAGTCATGAGATTTTTGTGCATCTCAAAGGCTCGCCGTCGAACGTTGAGTCCGCCCGGTAAATGCCCTTCGGTGTGACACCCAATATACATGCACTCTAGCATGGTACTCCAAACACTTTGAAGTTGATTATCAATTTCAATATCACTTCGTAGAGCGCGTTCGTTTTCAAGAACGATTTCAGATATTGATTTTTGTTCTTTTTTACAATAAGCTAATAACTCATCACCTTTTTGAACAGGGTAGGGGAAGTCGTTAAAACTGGCTATTTTTTTCTTGGCATTCTTACGCTCTTCAGCAACAACAAAACCTCCACCTATAGAATAATACGTTTTTGATTTTTTGCTACCATTGTCTAACGTCGCTTCGAACTTAAGTCCGTTAGCATGAAAGGGTAAAAATTCTCTATTGAATTGAATGTTTTCTTCGGAGTTAAAAACAAGTTTTCGCTCGTTTCCAAAATTCAATATATTAGTTTCTTTGATTTCAGCAACCACTTTATGAATGTCTTCAACAGGAATTACTACAGGATCTGCGCCAGTCAAACCTAACATAATAGCGTAATCTGTGGCATGACCTTTTCCTGTTAAGGACAGCGAGCCATATACCTGGACTTTAATTTTTTCTACGGATTCAAAATGTCTATCAGCTTTCAGTTCTGAAATCCATCTTTCAGCAGCACGCCAAGGTCCGAGCGTATGCGAACTTGATGGGCCAATGCCTATTTTCAGCATGTCGAAAATACTGATACACTCCATATGATTATTAGTTTAAGCTTAAGTAAAGGTAGTTTTATTCCAAGGTTTTTAGCAGGATATTATTGAGTAATTAAGTCACTTTATCCGCCGAACATAAAAGAAGTTTCTGGTGTTTTTATTAAACTGTCTTTTTAGACTTTCTGATGTAATCAAATATACAGCCGACAGCCAGTATTCCCCAGAACAATCTATAAGTCCATATACTTACTTCGAAGCCAAATATTGCTGTGGTTAGATGATCACCAAAAAATGTATAAATAACATTTGCGATTGCTAAAATTCCTAGTATCAAGGATAAATATTTCATTTTTATAATTTTATAATTCGTGCTAAGTTGATAAATTTAATTATTGATTCAATTGAAAAGCCATCTCTTGACCTTTTATAGCCAGTTCTGTTGCTAAAAAACAATGATCTTGCGTCATGGCAGTTTCGGTTCTATTGACTACATCGCTTACCAATTGCCTTCCATAAGGCATATGAACGTTACTACAATCAAAGTATTTCGTTTCTTTTTGATTGACTAAGAATAAATGATTCCCTCCTTCACGACCCGCAATATCAACATATTTACGCATTTCTATATATCCTTCTGTACCCAAAATAAATGTTCTGCCATCTCCCCAGGTTCCTAATCCTTCAGGTGTAAACCAGTCAATTCGAATATAACCTGTGGCATGTTTGCTTCTGACACTCATATCACCAAAATCTCTATAGTTCGGGTATTCTGGAATATTAAAATTTCCTGTCTGAGCAAAACTAACCTCGGCTTCTTTAGAATTTGTATAATATAAAAACTGATCGCATTGGTGTGAACCAATATCACACAAAATTCCACCTGCTTTTTCGGGTTCAAAAAACCAGTCTGGTCTACTATCTGGTCGCATGCGATGAGGTCCTAATCCAATAAGCTGAACTACTTTGCCAATTGCACCTGCTTTTATTAATTCTCCTGCTTTTACTGATGCAGGGTTCGCCAAACGTTCACCATACTTTATCGAATATATTCGATTGGTTTCCTTTTGAATCTTTTTGACATTATTAAATTGTTCTGAAGTAACAATACCTGGTTTGTCTGTCATATAATCTTTGCCAGAATTCATAACCCGAATTCCTAAAGGAGCTCTTTCTATCGGAATAGCAGCACTAGCTACCAATTGTATGGTGCGATCATCAATAATTTCATCTTCACTTTTAGCCACTTTGACACCAGGGTATCGTTTGGTAAACTGCTTTAATAAATTTGGCTCTTTTGCAAAAACAGCAACGAGAGTTCCGCCTCCTTCAAGTAAAGAGTTCACCATACCATAGATATGATCATGATTAATGCCGACAACTGAAAACCGTATGGCATCTTTTGGTTTTGCGAAATTTTCTTTAGGTAAAATAATGGCATCTGGTTTTGTGGCGGTACTTCCGAACATATCTATTGGAAACAATGTTGCGGCAGCCATCCCAGCAGCAGAGGGTAGTCCCTTCTTTAAAAAATTACGTCTGTTTGATTTCATGAGTACTCTATAATGTAAAGTTGATTCTTGTAAATTATGAAAATTAATAGACTTAAGTGTTACTATGAAATTGCTATGATCTGTTGGGTAGACGGTATAAATGGTTTGTTTTATTATGCTCTAGGTTGTGCTAAAGATGACGGACTAGAAATAGAAAACATCAAAAATCTAAGTAAACGAATGATCTAGTAGTTCTAATGAAATGACATCCTGTCAGTTTTATGTCCTTGGCATATTGTTTGTCATTCCCTAAACGATTATAAAAAATAATACGCACTAATAAATATATATAGTAATGAGTAAAATAATAGGAATAGATTTAGGTACAACCAACTCTTGTGTCTCTGTAATGGAGGGTAATGAGCCGGTAGTAATACCTAATGCAGAAGGTAAACGAACGACACCATCTGTAATCGCATTTGTTGAAGGTGGTGAAATTAAAGTTGGTGACCCTGCCAAAAGACAGGCGGTGACTAATCCACATAACACCATTTATTCTATCAAACGATTTATGGGTAACAAGTTTTCAGAGTCTAAGAAAGAAGCTGATCGTGTACCTTATAAAGTAGTAAAAGGAGATAATGATACGCCGCGTGTTGATATAGACGGACGTTTGTATTCTCCACAAGAATTGTCAGCAATGATTCTTCAGAAAATGAAGAAAACGGCTGAAGATTATTTAGGTCAAGATGTGACAAGAGCGGTAATTACCGTTCCTGCATACTTTAATGATTCACAACGTCAGGCTACAAAAGAAGCTGGTGAAATTGCTGGTTTAACAGTAGAACGTATCATTAACGAACCAACGTCAGCATCTTTAGCTTACGGAATGGACAAAAAAGATGTAGACCAGAAAATCGTTGTTTTTGATTTTGGTGGTGGTACACATGATGTATCTATATTAGAATTAGGTGATGGTGTTTTTGAAGTACTAGCTACAGATGGAGATACACACTTAGGTGGTGATGATGTTGATCAAAAGATTATTGATTGGTTGGCTGATGAGTTTAAGAAAGATGAAAGTATTGATCTTCGTGACGATGCAATGGCATTGCAACGTTTGCGTGAAGCAGCTGAAAAAGCTAAGATTGAATTATCTTCTTCTGCACAAACAGAAATCAATTTACCATATGTAACTGCAACTGCAACTGGACCAAAGCACTTGGTACGTACGTTGTCAAGAGCAAAATTTGAGCAATTGATTGCTGACTTGGTAAAAAGAACTATCGAGCCATGTCAGACTGCAATGAAAGCTGCAGGTTTGACAAATAGCGATATTGATGAAATTATTTTAGTAGGTGGTTCAACTCGTATTCCTGCTGTGCAAGAAGCGGTTGAGAAGTTCTTCGGAAAAGCACCTTCTAAAGGAGTTAATCCTGATGAGGTTGTTGCCGTAGGTGCAGCAATTCAAGGGGGAGTTTTGACAGGTGATGTTAAAGATGTACTTCTATTAGATGTAACGCCTTTATCATTAGGTATTGAAACAATGGGCAACGTATTCACGAAATTGATCGAGTCGAATACAACAATTCCAACAAAGAAATCTCAAGTATTCTCTACAGCTGCTGACAATCAACCATCGGTTGAGATTCATGTATTGCAAGGTGAAAGAGGAATGGCTGCAGATAATAAAACTATCGGACGTTTCCATTTAGATGGAATTCCACCATCACAAAGAGGAACACCTCAAATTGAAGTGACTTTCGATATTGATGCTAACGGAATTATTAAAGTTTCAGCTACTGACAAAGCGACAAACAAAACGCAAGATATTCGTATCGAAGCATCATCAGGATTGACGGATGAGGAAATTCAAAAAATGAAAGCAGATGCAGAAGCAAATGCTGATGCTGATAAAGCTGCAAGAGAAACTGCTGATAAGTTGAACGAAGCAGACGGTATGATTTTTCAAACAGAAAAGCAATTGACTGAATTTGGTGATAAACTTTCTGATGACAAGAAAAAGCCAATCGAGGAAGCTTTAGAAGAGTTGAAAACAGCTTATGAAACTAAAGATTTGGCAGTTATAACGCCAGCTTTAGATAAAATCAATGAAGCTTGGAAAGTAGCCTCTGAAGAAATGTATAAAGCACAAGCCGATGCGCAACAAGCTGGTGGTGAAGCTCCACAAGGAGATGCATCTGCAGAAGCTGATGGTGATAATGTAGAAGATGTAGATTTCGAAGAAGTGAAGTAATACATTTTTATAATAGTTTTAAATCCCGCAAAGCGAAAGCCTTGCGGGTTTTTTGGTTTAATACTTTGTACATCCCTTTTCTAAGGATGGAACATTTAAAATTCCAATTTAGAAGTCCATTCACCGATTTGGCATCCCTTTTGTTCCCAGTTGACAGAATATCAAGTAATTTTGCATTATGTTAAAAAACTACATTGTTTTAGTCTTTTCTATGTTCTTTCTTTATTCGAAGGGAATGGCTGCTCAAGAAATTAAAATTTTCAAGTCAGAAGATTTTGATTTGATAGGTAATGTAAAGTCTTGTTTGATCAGTACTAATTATGGTAAAGAAGAATATGATTTCAATGAAGCTGGATTACTTACAAAGTCTGTTACTCGCTATAACGAAGAGGATTATGATATTACGTATTACAAGTATTTGAACGGAATGCTTTTGGAAAAAAGATTGGAGAATTATCGCGAAAATACCTTTGATGGTTCTACTTCAATTGCTAATTTTTATACGATTGATTCTACATCTAATCTTAAAATAACAGAGAAGATTGTAAGCTATAACAAAGATTTTTTAGATCAGTATGAATATTTCTACGAAGCAGATATGCTTGTGAAAGTTATTCGAACGAATAATGAAGGAAACGATGAAATTATCATATCATATACAGATGTAAAGGGCGAAAAAACGAGGACTTCTACTTTGAATGGAGTAGTGGAGCGATCTGAACGGATATCTTTGAAAATGGAAAATGATAGTGTCATTAGTAAAAATATTCTTGCTAAAAAATTTATAGAAGGAAATCCAAGTTCGGCAGTAGAGGAAGAATATGATGGAAGAAATAATTTAATTTCAAAAACCCAATTTTTCTTTAGCGAGAAAGCTAAGCAATTTGAACCTCAAGAAATTGTGAAGTTTGAGTACGATGAAGAAGGGATGCTTTTAAGTTCAAATTCAACTACTGGTAATATTGTTGAAGCCAAAGAGTTCTTATACCAATTTGACACAAATGGAAATTGGATTAAGGAAATCATCACACCAAACAATGCCTATAAGACAAGAAAAATTAGTTATTACTTAGTAAAAGAGGAGTAGCAATTATATTTTAACTAAGCCATTCTTCTTTTAAAATACCGTAACAGCAGGTATTACGCTTGAAACCGTCGAGTAAGTATACATTTTCTCTTAAGACACCTTCAAGAACGCCACCTAGTTTTTCAACAGCTTTTCTTGATCGAATATTTCGCTCATCGATTCTGAATTCTATTTTTT
The DNA here is from genome assembly GCA_938009735.1 of uncultured Flavobacteriaceae bacterium. Taxonomy (GTDB): domain Bacteria; phylum Bacteroidota; class Bacteroidia; order Flavobacteriales; family Flavobacteriaceae; genus Maribacter_C. The sequence continues at coordinate 2,942 of CALLIG010000375.1, read as the reverse complement.
CAAAATTCATTTTTTCAAAGACATGGTCAATCATTAAAGACTTCATATGTGTATTCAGACCAGTACCTTGAAATTCTTTGCCAATCCAAGTTGATCCTATTTCTAATACTTTGTTTTTCAAATTGATGTTCATATATCGGGTGCTACCAGCATATTGCTTTTTCGACTTATCATAAATGATAAAAGGTATGCTAATACTTCTTGCCTTTTGTTCTAAAGCTACTTCTACATAATTTTTTAGCGATTTTGCCGAATAAATATCTGATGGTGAATATTGAACTAGTTTATCTTCAGCACCAATTGAAATCAATTCTTTATAGTTTTCGATTGTCAAAGGAGTTAGGATTACAAATTCATTTTCTAATGTTGGAGAAAGGTTCAGTTTCATAATGTGGGCGTGCTTATAGATTCATACTCCTGTTTTGTTAGCCTATATTGCACGAGAGAAACATAAAGACCATCTTCAATAGTATGATCTTTTTTAACGTCATGGTCTTTTAATTCGCCTTCTTTAATCATCCCATTTTTGATCATGACTTTTCCTGAGGCTTCGTTTGTGGTTAAATACTCTGCGGTGATTTTGTTGAGGTAGAGTTCTTCAAATCCGAATTTTAGTATTGCTTTCACAGCCTCTGTGGTATACCCTTTGTTCCAAAAAGGTTCGGCAATCCAGTAACCAAGTTCAGCGCGATTATTTTTCACATTTAATGTAAGGCCTATGCCGCCCATAAATGCTTCATCTACCTTAGTGCGTATTGCAAAAATAAAATTGTCTTTGTTTTTAAAACCTTGGTTGAGCATATGTAACCATGAAATAGCATCTTCCTCAAAATAGGGGTGAGGCATGCTCCGCGTATTTTCTGTAATCTTTATGTTACCAGCATAGACAACAATTTTGGGTATATCCTCAGGTTTTATTTGATCAAGGATTAACCTTTCGGTTTCTAGTTTAGGAAAATGTTTCATTGCTTACCAATTGATTTACGATTTCTTTTTTTACTTCGTGTCCACCTTCAAAAATATGCTGTCTTGCTTTTCCTTGAAACAACTCGTCTATTCGAGCAGTTTCATTTTTTAGATTGTCACCAGTTAAGTATTGATCTTTATCGCCAACGATAACGGTGATTTCAGTTTTCTGATCCTGTAAAAAATCAAAATCATCCACAGTTAATTCTTTGGGAATTCCCCCTGCATAAAGAACCAAATGATTACAAGGCATTTTTCGTGTAGCAAACCATCTAGTTGCAATAGATACTCCCTGAGAAAATCCAAAAATTATCACATTCTTATCTTTTGGAAGATTTTCTGCAGCATACACGGCATCCAAATAGGCGAGTACATTAACAATTTCTAAGGCAGTATTTTCTTTGGTCAACCAGCTAGAGCCTACGTACTTATATTGATTCTTTAAATAATACTTTGAAGGAGCCTGAGGAGCTATAATATAATTCTCTTCAGGGTTTAGCTCATCAAAATACTTGATGAAATATTTACTCAAATAACCGATGCCATGAAGAACTATCCATATATTTTCGGTCTGATCTGTTAAAGCGTTTGAAGTTTCATACGTATTTGTGGTATGATAACTTACCTGATGTTTCTTTAAATCCATATTCATAAATCTAATATAAAGGAAAGTCTTTTTTTGGTTATGTAATCCTTAATTTTACAAAAAAGCTTTTATGGAGGACTATAAAGAGAAAATTCTTAAGGTATGTAACGCATCTTCAAAAGATACCTTAATGGAGACTTTAGAAATTGAATACGTTGATGTTGGAGAAGATTTTTTAATAGCAAAAATGCCTGTAAATTCTAGAGTATTTCAACCTGACGGGGTTTTGCATGGTGGCGCAACAGTTGCATTAGCTGAAAGTGTTGGAAGTACCGCTTCTTATATATTTTTAGACGGTCAAAAGGTATTTGTGCGAGGCATCGAGATTGCGGCAAATCATGTAAAGAGTATTCGTGAAGGTTTTGTTTTCGCAAAAGCCGTCATGCTTCATAAAGGTAGAACTACCCAACTTTGGGAGATCAAAGTGACTGATAAAGACGAAAATTTAATTTCGTTATGTAAACTAACTACGATTTCTTTACCTAGAAAATAATATGTTTTCTGACTTGATACAAAGCGTCGCTGATCAATTCGCTAAGAATTTGCCTTTTGTTATTTATAGAAAACCAAAGGAACAAAACGTACGTGCTATTTTTCAAGAGGATGATCAGGTTAACTATGTAAAAAACTTTGACGAATCTGGTTTTATATTTGCTCCGTTTGATAAGTCCAATTCAAGTATATTTATACTTGCCGACAAGATGTCAGAAGCTTTTTATGAGTCAAATGAGATCAAGAAAAATTCGAATGTTGTTTTAAGTATTAGTAGTGATCAGCAGCAAGAGTTTCATCTTGATTTGGTAAAAAAAGGAATACAAGAAATTAATTCTGGCACTTTTAAAAAAGTGGTATTGTCACGAATCCTAGTTTCAAAATGTGAAACATCGCCGTTTACCTTATTTCAAAATTTATTAGATCATTATAGTACAGCATTTTGCTACCTCTGGTATCACCCAAAGGTGGGTATGTGGTTAGGAGCAACGCCTGAAATTTTACTAAAGACTGAAAATCAAAGATTGACTACTATGTCATTGGCAGGGACTCAAAAATACTTAGAAGATCAAGTCCCAGATTGGGGCAAGAAAGAAATTGACGAGCAACAGTTGGTTACTAGTTATATTTCTGATGCCTTAAAGCCTTCGCTTTCAAACTTAAATATATCAGAAAGAGAATCTGTAAGAGCTGGCAATTTATGGCACCTCAGAACAAAACTTACTGGAACCTTTGATAAAGGAAATTTAGAGTCTATCATTCAAGCTTTACATCCAACACCAGCAGTTTGTGGAATGCCAATGAATGATGCTAAAAACTTTATTCTAAATAGTGAAGG
>CALLIG010000374.1 GCA_938009735.1 uncultured Flavobacteriaceae bacterium | reverse complement strand
GTCAGAAACAAGCTTGTGCATAGGGTCTGTGCCGTCATCAAAAGACAGCAACCCTATGTTAAAAGTGTAGCCTAAACTTTTTATCATTTTTTACTTGGTTTTAACATGGAAATCAAACTTTAACCGCTTCGCTTCTAAACCTTGAATACTTTTAATCGGTACTTTCACCATAGAAAAGTAGGTGCGCCCTATTTTGTTTTTGATTTACGCTTACCTATCGGGACGCTACAAAAACCAAACAGGAACCATGCGCATTTCAGTTATGGTAAGATTTGGGGGCTTCGCTTCTTTGTTTCTCCTTTGCTTCGAAAAGGTTCATTAGGTTTTGCATATCCTCTCCCACTTTCTTTTGCAGAACCCTAGCATAAATCTGAGTGGTGGTTAGTTTGGTGTGACCCAAAAGTTTAGAAACTGTTTCTATAGGAACTCCGTTAGATAGTGTTACCGTTGTCGCAAAAGTGTGTCGTGCTACATGGAAAGTTATATTCTTATGTATTCCGCAAACCTTGGCAATCTCCTTCAAATTCTTATTCATCTTTTGATTACTATAAACAGGGAGTAATTTATCTGATGTTATAATTTTATTTTTATACTTCTCCAAAATCTCTTTTGCCTTAGGAAGTAATGGAATTTTAAGTTGCTCGTTCGTTTTAATTCTCTTTGTATGTATCCATTTATTTCCATCTATACCAACATGGATTTGATTGGGATTCAATTCTCTAATATCAATATAGGATAAACCTGTGTAACAACTAAACAAGAAGATATCCTTGACAATTTGTAAACTGACGGTCATGAAGGTAGTTTCTTCAAATAAATATAGCTCTCGTTCTGTAAGGTAGTCCCGTTCATTTTTAACGAACCTTAGCTTGTAGTTCTTAAAAGGATCTTTATCCAACCACTCCATTCGGATAGCCATATTTACTATTTTCATCAGTCTAGACATATGTTTCATTACCCCATTATTGGTACAGGTTCTTCTTTCTTTTTGCGGCTTATAAGTTCTTATGTAATTCTCAAAATTTACAATGAACCTATAGTTGAGTTGTACCAAATAAATATCATCCGTTTTGTGCTTTTCTTGGAGGAACTGTCTTAAATAATTCTCGGTAGAGAAATAGTTTTTCAAAGTTCCTGTCCTGAGTTCATTGTTGATATTTTGATTATGGTATTCCACAGACTTCATTAAGGTCATTCGCTGTTCGTCCTCCCCTAAGTACCTTAGCTTGATTCCTTTTGCGGTAATCACCTTCCTTTCAGAGTGTAATTGCTTGTGTGCATTGAGAACTTCGGCATAGACGTCATCCAAATAGGTATTAAGCAAAATGTGATTATGGTCGATTTCTTTGGCTCTACACCTGAAAATATCCCAATTGCACACCGAAATGTCACGCTTTATACTTAATTCAGCGCGCTGTTTATTGACCGTAATTCGAACATATATGTCCAATAATTCGGGATTGCTTCGTTTTCTTCTAGTAAAGAAAATCACTCCTAAAGTGCTGTCTGTACGCATGTTGTAAGTCTTTTAATTAAACATCTTTTGTTTAAAGACTACATCTAAATGGCTTAAATGTTTGATAAAGTTAGCACAAAATGCATACCGCTTTGTACACCGAATTGCACACCAAAATGGTGGTTTCAAACGATATCATATGAGTACAAGAAAAATGAAAAACCCTGATAATCATATGATTAGCAGGGTTTTGATATTGCCAATATGGCGGTTCGTCGGGATGACAGGGATATTGTATTAATGGATCAACGCGGAACAGGCGAATCTGAAGCAAATTGTGCAGATTTAGGAGCGGCAACGTTCAATGTTATGAAACAAGACCTTGATGGGGAAGATGAATATCAAGCTGTAAAAAGATTATTATCTGAATGCAAAACAACTATTAATCAAAAAGGGGTTGATCTGGCTGGGTATAGTAGTAAAGAAAATGCGGCAGATTTTGAAGATTTGCATATAGCTTTGGGTTATGATTCATGGAATCTTTTTGGAGGCTCTTATGGGTCTAGATTAGGTTTAACTATAATGCGAGATCATCCAAAGAATATACGAAGTGCAGTACTTTCAGCTATAGTTGCGCCTGAAACAGATTATTTAAACGGTTCAATACAAAACTTTGAAAGCTCACTTTTTTCTGTTCTTGAACGATGTAATAAAAATGAGGCTTGTAATACAAGATATCCTGAATTAAAAGAGCGCTTAATAAACGTTCTGAACAAATTAAAATCTGATCCTTTACGTTTTGATTATAATGGAGAACCTTTTGTGCTTAACCCGCAAGATGCTTTATTTGTGATCTTTGTTTCCCTATATGATCGATACTCAATTGGCAATATCCCTTTACTAATTGAAGCTTTTGAAAATGGAGAAGTCGAACCTCTCGTAAATGCATTAAAAAGTGTAGAATACATTTATAATCTTGTTAATTGGCCAATGAACTTTTCGCTAACAGCTTATGAAGAATTTCCTTTTTACAACCATACAATTAACGAACAATCTTTTAATCAATCAGAATTTGGGGTTGGCTTGGCTTCTTTCAGTTCAGGGCCGGAATTATTGAAGAATTGGCATTCTTTTAGGGCAACAGCCTTTGAGGATCAGCCTGTAGTTTCGGAAATCCCTACGCTAATGACAAGCGGAGGGTTAGATCATGTTACTCCTATAGCAAATGCAAAAGAAGCTATAAAACATTTAAAAAACGGTTATGAAATCATATTTCAGGATGACGGTCATAATTTGTTTAATCCTTGTTTTTTTCAAATAGCGGAGGATTTTCTCAACGATCCTTTAAGCAAACCAAATATGGAATGTAGCTTTGTTAGGAACCCAATTGAATGGAATTTAACTAAACACGATCCATTGAAAAATTAGAATGTTCGTCTAATTCTCGCTCTAACTCTTCTTTCCAAGCTACTAATTGAGTATTATCAGCTTTGTAAATAGCTTTGAATTCCTGTAAAATAGGATCCATTAACGAACGAATACTGTCAATATCAAAATACAAACGACCCGTTCTTCGGATAAAGAAATCCATAGGGTTTTGCACCATCTCGTAATCAATTCCAAAACGCAATTCTGCTTTGGCCATACGTTCATAAATATCGGCATCTTTAAGTGTGGCGTAGGTGTCTAAAATCAGCTCTGTCTGCTTACCGTAGTTGGTAACTAAAAACCAAGCATCATGTTCTGTGAATCCATCTGGCTTGATTCGGTTATAAATTTCAGCCATATACTTTTTAACATGCTTGAACTTTTTGAAATCGACGTTACCAGCAAGGGGAATCTCATCCGTATGACAATCTTTTAATTGTACTTTATGTTCTTCCTCTATTTTCTTAGCAATACGATCCACAACACGCTCAGCCATTTTACGATAGCCCGTTAGTTTCCCACCAGCAATACTAATCAATCCAGTATCAGAAGTGAAAATCTCATCTTTTCTAGATAATTCAGAAGCAGATTTTCCTTCTTCATGAATTAAAGGACGAAGACCTGCCCAACTGGAAACTATATCTTCCATTTCCAAATTGATTTTTGGAAACATATTATTTACGGCGGATAACAAATAAATTGCATCAGCTAAATCTGTTCGAACACGGTCTTTATCCAAATTGAAATTGGTATCTGTAGTACCCACATAGGTCACTTTACCTCTTGGAATTGCAAACATCATTCGCCCATCAGGAATATCAAAATACACCGATTGCTTCACCGGAAGTTTTTCGTACGGAAACACCAAATGAACCCCTTTTGTTAAATGTAACCGCTTTCCTTTTTTAGAGTTATTTACTGATCGTAATTCATCAACCCAAGGGCCAGCAGCGCTAATAACATACTTCGTTTGAATAGTAAAGTCATCTCCAGAAAGAACATCTTTTACTTTTACTCCAGATATTTTATCGTCTGTGTATTCAAAATCTTCAACTGATGCATAGTTCAAAGCTTCCGCTCCGAATTGCAAGCTCGTTTTAATATTTTCAATAGTCAATCGTGCATCATCTGTTCTATACTCAGCATAATAACCTGCTCCTTTCAATATTTTTTTTGGCAGTAGCGGCTCAAGTTTTAATGCCTCTTTTTTCTCTAGCATTTTACGCTTATCCTCCCCGGTCACCTGTGCCAGAATATCATAGACTTTTAGACCTACCGATGTTAGCCATTTACCATAAGAACCATTTTCAATTAGGGGCAATAACATCTTTTCAGGAAGTACTAAATGTGGAGCAAGTTTATGAACAATTGCACGTTCAGAACCTACTTCTTTTACTAACCAAAAATCGAACTGTTTCAAATAACGCAATCCACCATGAATGAGCTTGGTAGACTTACTACTTGTACCTGAAGCAAAGTCGTTTTTTTCAATAAGGGCAACTTTTAGTCCTCGAGAAGCAGCATCAAGTGCAATTCCACCGCCAGTTATTCCACCCCCTATAACAACTAAATCGTAGGTTTCTTTTGAAAACTTGGCAATGGTTTTCGTTCTATTCTGATTTGAGAATTTTATATTTTTCACAGCTATTTTTTAGTCAAATTTTTACATTTCTTCCCAACCCTTAGTACGCTCAACAGCTTTTTGCCATTTTTCATACAAACGCTTACGCTTCACTCTGTCAAATGTTGGTTTAAATATGCGATTCATAGGTCGGTTTTGATCTACATCTTCTTGTTTCCAAAGTCCAACTTGTATACCAGCTAAAAAAGCTGCGCCCATTGCGGTTGACTCTATAACTTCTGGGCGATGTACTTCTGTATCTAAAATATCTGCTTGAAATTGCATTAAATGATTATTGGCACATGCCCCACCATCCACACGAAGGTTTTCTAATTGTATGCCAGAATCATCTTCCATCGCTTTTAGAATATCTTTCGTTTGATACGCTAAAGATTCTAGTGTTGCTTTCGCTAAATGTGCTTTACCTGTATCTCGTGTCAAGCCAAAAACGGCACCACGTGCATACATATCCCAATATGGCGCGCCTAATCCTGCAAATGCCGGAACAACATATACCGGATTTTCTCCTTCAACTGAATCCGCCAAGGCTTCTGTTTCTTTCGCATCTTTTATTAATTCTAAACCATCTCTTAGCCATTGTACTGCTGCACCAGCAATGAATATGCTTCCCTCCAGAGCATAGTTTACTTTTCCGTCAAGTCCGTATCCGATAGTAGTCAATAATCCATTTTTAGAAAACATTGGTTTCTCTCCCGTATTCATTAACATGAAACAACCGGTTCCGTAGGTGTTTTTTGCTTGTCCTTCTTTAAAACATGCTTGGCCAAATAATGCCGCCTGTTGATCACCCGCAATTCCTGCAATGGGTATTTTAACTCCATCTAACTCATAATCACCAAAATGATGCGCCGAAGGTTTCACTTCTGGCAACATACTCTTAGGAATGCCTAAAAAGTCTAATAATTTATCATCCCACTTCAGATTTACGATGTCATAAATCAATGTTCTAGAAGCATTCGTATAATCAGTAATATGTTTTGCTCTATTCGTCATATTCCAAACCAACCAGCTATCTACTGTCCCAAATAACAGATCTCCATTTTCAGCTTTTGCCTTGGCACCTTCTACATGATCTAAAATCCATTTTACTTTAGTGCCTGAGAAATAAGAATCAATAACCAAACCTGTCGTTTTTCTAACATGCTCTGTTAATCCGCTTTGGGTCATATGCTCACAGATATCAGCCGTTCGTTTGTCTTGCCAAACAATAGCATTATAAACAGGAACCCCCGTGTTTTTATCCCATACTATAGCAGTCTCTCTTTGATTCGTAATTCCGATCGCTTTAATATCTGAAGCATTTACATTTTGTTCTTTAAGCAATTGCGAAAGAACACTCATTTGTGACTCTAATATTTCCATCGCGTCATGTTCAACCCAACCCGATTTCGGAAAAATCTGTTTGAATTCTTTTTGAACCATCCCTTGAATAGTTCCATCTTGGTCAACCAATATGGCCCTTGAACTTGTGGTACCTTGATCTAGAGAAATAATGTATGTCTTTTGCATTTAAATAATTTTAAGGCTACTAAAATACCAAACAAGTAGCACATAGTAGCATAGTGATAGTAATTAAATATAAGGGATTCTACTTGAGCATCAAAGTAGTTGAACTTACTCTACAGTAATGGCAACCATAACTTCATTTCCGAAGGCATCAACTGCGGTAATTTTATGATTTCCTTCAGATGGTATAATTCCAATTTCGTGAAAAGTTTTAGTCTGTTGCAAATACAGTTCATCTAAATACCAATAAATTTCTGTTTCAGGTTCGGCATGCGCCAATTTTAAAACAAGCTCATTTTTCTTACCCTCGAAATTTTTAGTTAAAGAAATTCTACTCCCCGATTTGGGATAAATAAATTCCATAGGAGAATCGTTTGTGCTAACACAATCATTTCTAAAGGGAGGTAAAGACTTATAAATAGGATGCGTTCTTTTGTAATAAAATTCCATTAGCGGTGGAAGTGAAAACCAAGATTTTGAATTCGTCGTTGATAAATCTACACAAGAAGAATTCACCCGAAATTGTCCTGAAATATCCAATTGCACTTGCTGATGATAGCTGCATGATTTTACGTAATTTTTCTTATTAGGAATTGAAATTGTTTCCTTCGGACAAATATCTTTTGCCAAAAATCCACTCTCGCTGCAAACATCAATTTCAACAAATTCATCAAAGGGTTTTTGAAACCAATTACTGGCAGGAAGCACATCAAAAACATCAAATAAAAGGGGTGCAGCACTCGTGACTCCAGTCACATTTGGTCGCCCTTCGCCATCAGCGTTCCCAACCCATATACCGACCACGTAGTCTGTAGTTAAACCGATGGCCCAAGCGTCTTTATTTCCATAACTAGTACCCGTTTTCCAAGCGATCTGTTTACTGCTATCAAAGAACTCCCATGATTCATTGCCTTCAGGGCGATTTACCTCTTTCATTGCTTCAAAAGTCAGGTAAATACTTGCTGCATCAAAAACAGTTTTTTCGGTTGATTTTTGGCCAAAACTGACCGAGTGGTCGGTTCTAAAAACGGGTTCGGTGAATTCTGAGCTAAAATATTCACTTGAAGAGGTATTAAAATGGTTCAAAGTTGACCCTAAATTCGCATAGGTTTTACAAAGATCCCAAAGGTTACTTTCAGCACCTCCTAAAATCAAAGTTAAGCCATAATGATCTGCCGATTTATTTAATCCGTCAAGCTCAAAAACATCCAATTGATCTCGAAATTTTTGTAATCCGTATGATTGTAATAAACGAACTGCTGGAATATTTAATGACCTAGCAAGTGCACTTTTTGCTGCAACAGCACCACTATAATTTTCATTGAAATTTTCAGGAGAATATCCCGCGATTTTTGTCGGAACATCTGCCACTAACATTTCAGGAAGCAACTCACCCGCATCTAACATTGCAGCATATAAAAGTGGTTTTATGGTACTACCTGTACTTCGATTTGCTTGAATCATATCTACATCTTTTTGATGTGATTTGTCCGTTTGCGTATTACCGACATAACTCAAAACCTCACGCGTATGAACATCTAAAACTAAAACCGCAGCATTATGAACTTGGTTTTGTTTTAATTGATTGTGGTATTTCTGGACTATTGAATTCACATTAGCTTGTAAATTTTCATCTATGGTACTTTGCGTTCTTTTTCCATTTTCCGTTTTGGCTATATGTTCTACCAAATGTGAAGCAATCTTTGGAAGTGCATATGGCTTTTGAGGTAACTTTTCTAGCAGCGCTAAATTATAGGTGGTGCTATCAATAAACTTCTCCCAAAGTAATTTTTGTAATAATCGGTTTCGTTTATCAAGCAGTCGTTTTTGATTCTTTCCCGGATATATCAAACTTGGGGCATTTGGTAAAACTGCTAGGGTTGCCGTTTCAGCCCATGAAAGTTGGTGCGGTTGTAATCCGAAATAGCGCCACGCTGCAACGTCTAATCCAACAACGTTTCCTCCATATGGTGCATGACTGGCATATAGTTTTAATATCTCTTCTTTTGAAGATCGAAACTCTAAACGAGTTGCTAATATTAGTTCAATAAATTTTTCGCCATATGAACGTCGTTTATTTCGAGATAATCTAATGACCTGTTGTGTTAAAGTACTTCCACCTCTAACCGTTTTACCAGCAGAAATATTAGAACCAAAAGCCTTCGCCATTGAAACCGGATTAAAACCAGGGTGCCGATAAAAATAAGCGTCTTCAAACTGTAATAAACAAATTTCAAATTTATGAGGTACACTATCTATCTCGGGAAATCGCCATTGTCCATCATCAGCGATTTTTGCTCCAAGCAGAGTTCCTTGTCGGCTTTCAACTACTGTTGCCGTAGGTGTTTCAAATAAATTTTTGGGTAAACAGAAGTAATAAGCGACGAGCAAAATCGCTAAAGTGATTAACTTTTTAGGGTGTTTTTTGATAAAGGAATGAAACCTTTTCATTTTATAAAATCATATTCACGCTCTACCAAACAAATTCTAACTTTATACGAAGTGTACCAATCTTTAATTCCTTTTTGTTGTGCAAATAAATGATCTGTATTTGCTTTCCAATCCGCAATGGCTGCTAAACTCTCCCAATAACTAACCGTTATTCCAACTTCATCTTTCGCACTTTCAATACCTAAGTATCCTGATTGTTTTTTGGCCAAACCTTCCATTTGCTGTGCCATTTTACCATAACCATTGTCTCCTTCAGTACGCATTGAAGTAAAAATCACAGCATAATATGGTTTGAAATTTTTCAAAGCCTCTACTTTTTAATTAATATATTTTTTCTCTAAAAAGTATCCTACAATAGCCTCTTTCATTAATACTGATTGCTCTCCAGCTTTAAGTGGAGGTAATTCTTCTTTTACCGTATAATGAGGCCATCCATCTTCATCAAAAAAATCAAATTCATAATAACCATAAGGCTCTAGTAGTCTACAAATTGCGATATGCATCAAGTCTAACTTATCATCTTTTTTATACTTTCTATCGAATTGTCCTAATTCTTGAATACCAACCAAATATATAATAGCGTCAAGCTCAAGTGGATCACCATCAGCAAATTGTGCAGATAGCTTTTCTACGAGTATATTCCATCGTTCTTTTAGCTCTATATCTCTTACCATTTTATCAAAATCAAATTGTGAATTCAAGGTCTCATATCGTCTTAACCTTGATCAACTCAAAGGTACAAATCAAAGTTCTATATTTGTCGAAACACTTCGATTATGAGTATTCTAGATATCATTTTAGGCCTTTTGCTTGCTTACGGATTATACAAAGGATTCAAAAACGGACTTTTCGTAGAATTGGCCTCGCTGATTGCCTTAATCGCAGGAATCTTTGGCGCTATTCACTTCTCTTATATTGCTGGTGATTATTTACATGAACATATGCAATGGGAGGAACGCTACATTAACCTTGCAGCATTTATAATTACGTTTATTGCCATTGTTTTAATAGTTCATGTGGCTGGTAAATTCTTGACTCGTATGGCCGACTTTGCAATGCTAGGAGTACTAAATAAGATCGCTGGTGGACTTTTCGGAGTTTTAAAAATTGCTGTTATACTTGGTGCTATTTTGATTTTTTTCGAACGTGTTAATTCTTCTGTAGGGTTTGTGAAAAATGAATCAATGCAAAGCTCTATTCTTTATGAACCTGTAAAGGAAATTGGTGCTTTTGTTTTTAATGCGGTATTGAAAGGTAAAGAATCAGATGGTTCTTCGCCTGAAAAGGACCTACCTTAAAATAAATCCGTTCTTCATAGGGTCATCCGGGTCAATACAAAATGTTTGCATTCCTGTGATATGAGCAGTACCTTCTACTTGCGGAACAACAGCGTTATAAGGGCCATAATTTTCTTCTGAAATTATTGAACCTTTAAATACAGAGCTTGTTATACTTTCAATGCACATTGTTTCTCCAAAATCAATTTCCTTTCTTTTTCTATGGATGGCCATTCTGCCGGAAACCCCTGAACCTGTTGGGCAACGATCTACTTCACCTTCAGCGAATACACAGACATTTTTACTGTCTATTTCAGAGTTTTCTGAATCTCCTATAAAAATAGTACCGTATAAGAAGCTCAAATCACTTTCAAAAGGATGTGTAACTTCATTGTCATGTTCCATCACAGCATGTTTTATAGCTGTCCCATTTTTAATCAACTGATAATACGATTGCTTACTTAAATCAAAATCGAATTGATTTTGATTCATATCAACATAAGCGTAAAAAGCACCTCCATATGCCAAATCATATGTAACGGTTCCCAAACCTTCAACTTCAACAGTTCGATCTAAACCAACTACAAAACTAGGTACACAATGAAATCGCACTCCGGTTACTCTGTGATTTTTCACATTTGCGAATGCGGTTATTCTACCACAGGGCGCATCTATCTTTAAAATATTATCGCCTTCAATAACATTAATCCATTGCATTTCAACAGCCAAAGTTGCAATGGCGATAATAGCATGACCGCACATGGTACTATAACCTTCATTGTGTAAAAAAAGAATGCCGAAATCAGCATTCTCATCATTTGGCGGCACCAAAATACAGCCATACATATCCGCATGGCCACGGGGCTCAAACATTAACGCAGTTCTTAGGTGATCGAGATTTTCTTTGCAGTACTGACGGTATTCTAAAACGGAATTTCCTTTAAGTTCAGGAAAACCAGAAACAATTACACGCAAAGGTTCTCCACCTGTATGCATATCAATCGTTTTTATCTGCAGCCAATCTTTCGGTGGAATAAAATCTATTTTCTGAAGTATATTTTGATAAGTACTACTCATTTTTGAATTTATTGAAATAATAAGATGCCGCTACTAAATCTTCAAGCGCATGACCAACAGATTTAAATACTGTGATTTCGTTTTGATCGGTTCGCCCTTTTGTTTTTCCTGAACAAAGTGAAAACAGATTTCCACTAATATCTTTTTTAGTAAGGATTCCATTATTCATGGGAATCGCTATATCTCCGCTTTCATACAAACCATCAAAAGTGTCTACAAAAACAGATGCTTTGAGAATTACCTCATCATCAGCTTCTCGCATGTCTTTTTTGTATGCCCCAACCAAATCAATATGTTGTCCTGTTTTTAAATACTTCCCTAAAACTAATGGGGTCTTTGAAAGTGTTGCACAAGAAATAATATCAACTTCAGAAATTTTCTCTGAAATCGTTTCTGAAACTTGACAATCAAAATTTTCATCTTTCAATTCATCACAAATAGCTCTTGCTTTTTCTATATTTCTTCCCCAAACAAAGACCTTTTTAATTGGTCTTACGGCTGCATGTGCCAGAATCAAATTGGCAGAAAGCGCTCCTGTACCAATCATTAACAAAGAAGAAGAATCTCTTTTTGACAAAAAAGAAGAGGCAAGTGCTGATGTAGCTGCTGTCCGTTTTGCAGTCAAACTCTTTGCCTGCATGGTCGCTTTCATAGTGCCCGTAACCGCATTGAGTAAAATATAAATTGCTTGAATCGCAGGTAAGTCATAGCGGTCATTTTCAGGACTAACCGTAGCAATTTTAACCCCGGCTTCTTTTCCAGAATGCCATGCTGGCATTAGAAGCAAAGTAGTATCCGCCCCCGTTTCTGGATTAGGAAAATCATGATGATGTCGTTGTGGAACTAAAATATCTTCTGAAGAAAACCCATGTTTCAAAGCAGTAATAAGTTCTGAAAAATTGGTATTGTTATTTATAAAGTGATCTGATAGCTGCACGGTTTCTTCCATGATCTAAAAATATGTAAATAAACTAAAGGAAGAATGTTTTACTATATTTAGACATGTCATTTATTGAAAACCCTATATATGTATTGGCAATTTTGTGTTTGATGGTTTTACTATCTATGCAAGCTGCCAAAACAAAATTAGGCGGTAAATTGAGTGCAGCATTGTTAGTTATTGTTTTTACAGCAGTTCTTGCTAATTTAAAACTCATTCCTTCTGCTTCAAATTCAATTCCTCTTTATGATGGTATTTTTAAATATTTAGCTGCCATTGGCATTTTTTATTTGTTGTTAGGAATAAATTTACAATCGTTAAAAAAGGCGGGGGCTCCAATGATTATTCTATTTTTAATAGGATCTCTTGCTACAGTTTTAGGTATTCTAGGTTCATGGTATCTTGTTTCTCCAGAAGAAGTTTTGGGTGATAAAGGCGATATTATTGCAGGGATGCTGACAGGAACCTATACCGGTGGAAGCGTAAATTTTAATGCCATTGCTTTGGAATACGATTTTCAAAAAGAAGGTGCTCTCTATGCTGGTACCATTGCAGTTGACAACGTAATGACCACCATATGGATTATTATTAGCCTTGCGATTCCAGCTATAATGCGGCCACTTTGGAAAGACAAAAAAATTAGCACAAAAACACAAACAGAAGTTCAAGAAAAAGAAGACGCTTTGACCATGGAGTCAATGATGTGGTTATTCTTTTTGGGTGCTGCAGCATTTTATGTTTCAGAAATTGTCAAACAATTCTTGCCACAGATTCCTTTTATATTGACACTTTCGACAATTGGAATATTGTTAGCGCAAATTCCTTTTGTAACTAAACTTAGAGGCAGCCAGAGTTTGGGTATTTACATGCTATACTTGTTTTTGGCAGTTATTGGCGCCTATTGCGAAATTGAAGCGGTTATTGAACTTCAATCTACAGGACTTACACTTCTTCTTTTTACAGCTTTAGCAGTTTTATTTCATGGAGTCTTTATGATCATCATAGGTGGATTAACCTATCGCGATTGGGATATGATAGCCATTGTTAGTCAAGCAAATGTTGGCGGAAGCACTACTGCCATTGCTATTGCAGAATCATTAAATAGAAAAGAATTAGTGCTCCCAGCAATTTTAGTGGGCACTTTGGGCAATGCCCTGGGTACTTATTTAGGGTTTTTAGTAGTGGGTATTTTATAACTACTTCTCAATATGTTTCTCTTTTTATCAGATATGACCTTTACCAAGATATTTTATTATTGAACTACCTCAACCCATTGTCCTTTTGTTCGCACTAAATAATCATTATCATACATCGCTTCGGCTTGAACACCTGGTAAATAATATTTTCCTAAATACGAAGCATTCAACAAAATTCTAAAGGTTTTGGTTTCATTACGCTTCATATCAAAATAGAAATTGGCACGATCATCTCTCAAATCGGTATGCGTAACATTATTTTCTGCAAAACTTCCAAAATCTGTAAAGCGGGTGTTTACGATTTCCCACCCACTTGGAAAGATTTCAGTCAACGCCATATTTTTAATTCCATTTGAAGTCGTGTTTGTCAAAGTAACCTCAGCAACAAAATCGGTGCCTTGAGTAATCGTATTTGGATCAATTCTTGAACCATTTCTTCCTTTAAAAACTACTTGAGTAGAAAGATTCTTCTGAATTGTTTTCTCCTCACTTACCGGAAGTATTCCGCTATTGACAATACTTACATAAACCGTATTTGCCTCCTGATTTTTCAAAGTGATGCTATTGCTCCCTTTTTTAATCTCAAGTGAGCGACTTGCTAAAGTTTTTTCAGAATTCACCTTCTCTGATTTCCCATTAACAGCAACACTTGCTTTGATTCCTTTTCCGCCAATCATATCCGCAAATTTGGCCATTGCCAATAAACTATACGAGGTACTTTGTGTACTCATATATCTTTTATCTGACAAGTTCTTCGCAATAACCTTCGCTAAATCTTGGGCCTTAGCCTTGTCATTCATAAGCACATAGGTCTCTAAAGCCATCGCTCTATTTCTATCGGAAGAACCATAGGTGTAATACCGATATGTATTATTCTCAACATCTAATCGTGCTCCGCTTAAAATCTTTTTAGCTACATCAGCCTGACCAATACTAGCATAAGCTGCTGCTAAACGGAATTTCCCCTCATTTGACAAGCCACTAGTTTCTCGCATACGATTCATACTTGCCACGTCAGCATTTCCAGATAGTGCTAAAGTGTATAAACGATAGGCTTGTGCTAAATCTGAATTGCTGCCTGCACGCCATTGCTTAGCAACACCTTGTTGGTATTTAATCCAACTTGATTTGAATCCGATCGGCAATACATAGCCTCTTTTTTCTGCTTCTAATAAGAAGTGTCCTGCGTAGGTAGTTCCCCAATCATTGACATAATTTTGACCTGGCCAATATGAAAATCCGCCGCCTGGCTTTTGAAAACTACCTAAGCGTTTGATCCCTCTATCAATATTTTGTTGAATGCGTTTTTTCTTATCCGAAGGCACATCAAAAATATCTGTCAAAAACAATTGTGGAAATGCGCCTGAAGTTGTTTGCTCAACACAGCCATGCGGATATCGAATTAGATACTTCATTCTACCATTAAAATTCATTGGAGGTAGTGTAGAAAATTCAATCTCTGCAGTATTCGTTCCTGTAATTCCGAAAGTCTCCAAATTAATAGTTTGGTTAGCATTAGGCTCTAATATCACTTCAGTTATTTCTGATGTAACAGGGTTAGGGTTTACCACATCAATCGGAATTTCAAAAGATGCTTTTTCTCCTCCACCAGAGGCTTCAACAATAACTTTTCCTATTCCCGAAAAATCGGAAACGTTCAATTGAAAATAGGCCATTTTCTCATCGGGTTGTGAAAATGTCAATTTCTGAGTTTGTTCGCCTTCAATCGTAAATGCCTTGTTTTGCTTAATTTTTAGAGTAACGTTTTTGATTTTCTTTTCCATCGCAAAAACGGTAACTGGTAAAGTCACTTTCTCACCAGGAGTAATCTTTCTTGGCAAAGAAGCTAAAATCATTAATGGTTTACGAACCGCAGTAGTTTTTTCTGTTTCACCATATGCTTCTTTCGAATTATCGCCAGCAATAACCATCGTTCTTACAGAACCAACATATTTCGGAATTCTAATTTCATGTGATTTCTTCTCTCCATCTTTTAAACTAAACGGACCTAAATGAACCACCATTGGCTCAAAGCGATTTGCTTTTTTATTTTTAGCTCCAGCTAATTCGCCATCACCACCAATTGCAAATACTTGATCTATTTTTCCGCCAAAAGCTCCAATTACATCATCATAAACATCCCAAGTTTTTACACCTAATGCTTCTTTTGCGTAAAAGGTATTCCAAGGATTAGGAGTTTTAAAACGTGTTAAGTCTAATAGACCTTCGTCAACTATTGCAATGCTATAAGTCATTGCCTTCTTGTTCTTCTCACTTATTTTAACCGTTATAGTTTCTTCAGGGCGCAGAACATCAGGCATCTTAATTACCGGCTCAAGCTTCGTTTCTTTATCTTCTACAGAAATGCCTGTGACCCCATACATACGAATAGGAGAGTCATTTTTAGTGGTAGCGTGCGGCTGTAATGAGGTAATATTTATATATACATTCGGCGTGTATAATTTTGTGATTGGAAGCTCAAATTTAGTTTCACCAGCTACTGTTTCTACCCAAAGAGATTCTAAAACTTCACTACCATTTTCAACAGTTACCAAAGCTCTTCCACCAAAAGAACTAGGAAAACTTACCGTTGCCTTTTCGCCAACATTATAGGTTTCTTTATCTGTTGAAAACGATAACATTGTTGCCGCTGAAGGATCTCCTTTTCTAGATTTACCTGCCCAACCTGGCCAATCAATGTAAATTGCTTTACCGGTGGCATGACCTCCATTGGGGTCTTCTACTCGAACTACATATCTTCCCCAATCTGGATATTTCAATTCAAAATCAAAAGTTCCTTTTCCATTAGAACCTGTGTTTACCTTTTTCTCTAACACCATTTCGCGATATTGACTACTGCTATAGGAGGAAAGATTATTCGCAGAAGTGTCCCACCACCATCTCCAACTTACCTTATATACAGTAACCTTGAGGTTTTTGGTTGCTTTCGGATTTCCTTTTTCATCGACGGAAACTACTTCAAATTTATGCTTCACATCAGTCAACAGCATACCTCTTCGCTTATCACCTTTTGGAGCATTTAATCCAATATAGGTGTTGTAAGGAGAATAAGGTTTTGTAAAAACATCGGTGCTAAAGTCGCCGCCGTTCTCATATACCTTGGTAATAAATGCAGCATTCAACATGCCAGGTGCTTTGCTGTTTAATTGAGGATTTAAATTAAAACTTGCTTTTCCTTCTGCATCAATTTTATTATTAAAAACAACCTGGTCTTCAACAGAAAAACTTCGTGTTGGGTCATCAAAAACATACCCAGGAAATTTATCAAACTTTGTATTCGCGCGATTAAACTTAGCGGTAATATCTGCTTTTAGGTTTTTTGCAATTGCACCATGCAACCACTTAACCTCCATATTGCCTTTTATAGGTTTTGAGCCACTTAATACTTCCGCATCGAACTCCGTTTTAATCTTCAAACGGTTTGGCTTGATTGTCTCTATTTTCAAAGACTTTGTAAACGATGCTCCACCAACTGAAACTTTAGCCAACCAGTTACCGGTAGGTGCATTTTCATCTGTTTTGATATTAAAATGAAAAAAGTTATTAAGTCCATTTTTAGTGACTTCACGATGAACCACCTTATTGTAAGGGTCCATTAATTCTAATTTTACCGGGTGATTTGCTGGAAGCTTATTTGCATTATCATTCAACATGAAAGACAAATAAATTTGATCGCCAGGTCTCCAAACACCACGTTCTCCGAAAATGAACCCTTTGATTCCTTTCTGTAGTCGCGTACCTGAAACATTAAACTTACTTACCGAAAGTGCATTACCATCATTCAGTTTTACATAGTTCTTTTGTCCTTTATTTTCTGCAACGGCAAAGAAGGCAGCCTTTTCAGAATCAAAAATAGCTGTGCCATCAGTATCGGTAATTACATTACCAACAGCTTGTTGTTGAAAATTATAAAAAGTAACCTTTGCACCAGGAATAGGATTAGTATTTAAAATGTCATTAACTGCTACGAAATAGCTTTTGTTAACGCCTCTTTTAATGGTGACGCCAATATCAGTCGCCAAAACATTCATGCTTATTTTCTTATTATAGAAGTATGATTTATCGCAAGGATTCTCTCTTTCGTTCCAGTTATAGTCATAATAACCATATTCATCATAATAATCTTCAACACCATCCCAAGAGCTATTTTCTTCTTCTTCATCAAAATTTTCTTCTGATTCATCTAAAGGATCAAAATTTGTTCCGTCACATTTGTAGGAACTATAGTTTGGGCGGTAGTTTAGTTCTACCCTATACATAGCTCCTACTTCTGGTGAAATCAATGCACTTAAATCAATGGAATGAGCTGCCCATTTTCCGTTAGCATTTGATAAGTTATTCTGTAATACGATCTTTTTTCGAGCGATTGGCCGCCCAACACTTCTCAAATTACCTTGCCCGTTAAGGTTATTGTTCTGTAAAAATTGAAGCACATTATTCTCATAAATTTTAAAAACAGAAACATCAACTGCTTTTAAATTAACCGCTTCAAAATTGATTTTTAAATTGTTTGAAGAAGGTAAAATAGTACCATTTGAAAGCAAGCGAACTTCAGGTTTCAATTGTTCAAAAGCAACACGCTGTTCAAATTTGTTTTTTAGCTTATATCCATCTTCACTTTCAATACCTTGTAAAACTTCAAGGTTTGCAGTACCCTTTAAATCTGAAGATGGGTATACTTTTAAGGTATTACCATCTACTTTGTATTTCGGATTTTCAACTCCTTCTAAAACAACAAGGCCTTTAAAATATTGTCCTTTTTTAAGAGGATCTGAGAAGTTGACTAAAACAACCTGGTTGTCTCCTGTTTCGACAGATAGATCTAAAACGGTAAAGTTATTTTTTCCGGCAATATTTATAACATTCTTTCCTTCGCTTTCAATATCTAATTTGTTACCGTTCCATTCAATCTCAAGTTCTGAATCTTCTTCATAGCGATGAATGCTATCAATTTTAAACTGGAATTGAGTACCTTTAGTAACAGTCTCATCAAACTTGACATTAATCTTTTTTCCTTTATGTGTTACCGAAACTAACTCTTTCGCATTTTCAAGAGAAAGCACATCAGATGCTCTCAATTGACCGTTTATATATTGCTTTGATTTGGAATATGATTGTAGAGCATCCGTATATATATTAAATTGTTGTTGTAGTGTTTTAACACCAAAGGTCATACTGATTAAATCCTTTGGAATATCCTGTATTATATCAGAAAGTTCTAATTCAAAAGTATACTCGGCATCTTGTTTGAAACCATCTTCAGGTATAAAAGCAATTGTTCTATTATCTAGAGAAACCACTTTACCCTTAGTTCTTGGCGATACAGATAATAAACTTGCGTCTAGCTCATCACCGTTATTCCATGATTCTATTGGTGTGTTTAATACCACACGAACATCACTCTGAGCTGAAATAATACCATGAGTAACCTCGGTAATATATTCTTGGTACTTATTAAGGTTTTCGAATTGCTCTGCTGGGGTTTCTTTTTTTGATTTGCATCCTGCAAGGACAAACAGCAAAACGGAAATGTAGAAAAATGACTTAATTCTCATGAAAATGATTTTGGTTAAAAGTACAAGAGCTCCTAACAAAAAACATCCCTAAATACCGTGAATACGAGGCCCCAAATACTACGGTATTCAGTTACAACGAACTCGTACTCTTGTTTATTACTTTATAGAACAATAATTAAACTGCATTTTAAAACGTGTATTTCATCGGACATTATTTTTTTAACAGATGTCATTCATCGAAAAAATTATATTTTTTATAGATGAGCCCTACATTTTACGTATCATTACCGACGCTAACGTCCCCAGTTGGCCATAGAACACGAGAATTCCCCTATCTTCTCTACCTACTTTCCGAATTTAGAACACCTACTTACAAATAGAACTTTGTATGAAAATGAGAACGCAATATGTTGCCCTCGTTTTATTTGTATGTACTATAGTCTCTTGTAGTAAGGAGTCTATTGAAAATACAAATATTATTGAGGCTGAGAACGCTACAGAAGTTGAGTATGAATTATTAGCTGTTGTCAATGAACATCGACTTTCTTTGGGTCAACCTGATCTAGAGTTTAGTGCGGTTGCCTATGAATATGCAAATGAGCATAATAATTACATGATCTCAATTGGGTCAATAAATCACGATAATTTCAGTTCAAGAGCTTCTAAAATATCATCTCAGGTAAGTGCTGAGTTTGTTGCAGAAAATGTAGCTAAAGACTATAATAATGCTGCAGAAGCATTTCAAGGTTGGCTAGATAGTTCAAGCCACAAAAAAACAATGGAAGGAGACTTCTCGCATACAGCAGTTAGTGTCAAAATAAATGATGCTGGCAAATATTATTTTACGCAAATTTTCTTCAGAGCTTCAGATGGCCTATAGTAATTGTTTTTGCAGGCTTCTTTAATTCGTCTCTTTTCTTTTCATAAATTTGAATAGAACTATTTATGGTTTATAATTTTTTATCTAAAAGCGGTGAAAAACAAACCATACAACAAATACAAGAACATGTCTATAGCGCCACCTTTCAATCTAAATAAATGGATTGAAGAAAATCGCGATTCTTTAAAACCACCGGTAGGAAACAAAAACCTTTACAAAGATGCGGGTGATTATATAGTAATGATCGTAGCTGGACCAAATGCCAGAAAAGATTATCACTATAATGAAACGGAAGAATTATTCTATCAGTTAGAAGGTAATATTGAAGTTCATATTCAAGAAGATGGGCGAAAAAGAACTTTAAAATTAGGGCCTGGTGATATGTACTTACATCCAGCAAAAGTACCTCATTCTCCTGTTCGTCATGAAGGTAGCATAGGTTTAGTAATTGAAAGGAAACGTTCTGACATGAACGTAGATGATGGGTTACTTTGGTTTTGTGATAACTGTAATCATAAACTATATGAGGCTTATTTTACACTTAATGACATCGAAAAAGATTTCTTAGGGCATTTTAAGTACTTTTATAAATCTAAGGATTTACGCAGTTGCGAAAATTGCGGAACAGTAATGCCAGTAGATAAACGTTTTGTTTTAGAAGAATAAACTATGGATATATTTATCAAAATAATCATCGGTCTAGTAGCATTTTTACATCTCTATTTTATGTACTTTGAAATGTTTGCATGGACCACGACTGGGAAGAAGGTGTTTAAAACCTTTCCATCCGAATTGTTTGAACCCACAAAATCAATGGCCGCTAATCAAGGCTTATACAATGGTTTTCTAGCTGCTGGCTTAATCTGGACCTTTTTTATATCGGATGCAAATTGGAGTAATAATATTGCCATTTTCTTCTTAGGGTGTGTTGCTGTCGCCGGAATTTATGGTGCTCTAACGGTTACCAAGAAAATTTTCTTTATTCAAGCACTTCCTGCACTATTAGGAATTGCACTTATTCTTTTAAGCTAATATATCTCACTTAAGTAACATTTTATATTCGTAAATTTGTTCTTCCGATTGTTTCGGAATTAACAATTCACGCATAAAAAGTTATAAAAATGTCAAAAATCGCAACCGAATTTGGTATTGATGAAGCCCTAAAAATTTTAGGAGTTGAAGCAATCAATAACGGCACCTCAACAGGTTCTTCTAATTTTTCTTCTGGTGAAATTATTGAATCATATTCTCCTGTTGATGGAGCATTGATAGGAAAGGTAAGAGCTACCACTTCTGATGATTTTGAAAAAGTAATGAGTTCGGCAACAGCTGCATTTGCAGATTGGAGAAAAAAGCCAGCACCTTTGAGAGGTGAGGTTGTTCGCCAATTTGGTGATAAATTAAGAGAGAAAAAGGAAGCATTAGGCAAACTTGTTTCCTATGAAATGGGAAAATCGTACCAAGAAGGTTTAGGTGAGGTTCAAGAAATGATTGACATCTGTGATTTCGCTGTCGGACTTTCAAGACAATTGCACGGTTTGACAATGCATTCTGAAAGACCTGGTCATAGAATGTATGAGCAATATCACCCTTTAGGAGTGGTTGGTATTATTTCAGCATTTAATTTTCCGGTTGCTGTATGGGCTTGGAACACGGCATTAGCATGGATTTGCGGAGATGTTTGCATTTGGAAACCGAGTGAAAAAACACCAATGTGCGGAATAGCCTGTCAAAATATAGCAGCTGAAGTTTTTAAAGCCAATGATTTACCAGAAGGTATTTGTAACCTTATTAACGGAGACTATAAAGTTGGAGAGATGATGACAAAGGATACACGTATTCCTTTAATATCAGCTACCGGTTCAACAAGAATGGGAAAAATAGTTGCTAAAGAGGTAGCTGGCCGTTTAGGAAATACACTTTTAGAATTAGGTGGTAATAATGCAATAATAGTTACACCAGACGCAGATGTTAAAATGACTGTAATAGGTGCTGTATTTGGTGCCGTTGGTACTGCAGGACAGCGTTGTACTTCAACGCGCAGATTAATTATTCATGAAGACATGTATGATCAGGTTAAAGACGCTGTAGTTGCTGCTTATGGACAATTACGTATTGGTAACCCATTAGATGAGAATAATCATGTAGGACCAATTATAGATACAGATGCAGTAGCTATGTACGAGAGTGCACTTGAAAAGGTTGTTGCAGAAGGTGGAAATGTGATTGTTAAAGGTGGTGTACTTTCAGGCGAAGGTTATGAAAGTGGATGCTATGTAAAACCGGCAATCGCGGAAGCCAAAAACACTTTTGAAATTGTTCAACATGAAACTTTTGCTCCCATTTTATATCTTTTAAAGTATTCTGGTGAGCTTGAAAATGCTTTAGCCCTTCAAAACGGAGTTGCACAAGGTTTATCTTCTGCCATAATGACTAATAATTTAAGAGAAGCTGAAGCCTTTTTATCAGTAGCAGGTTCTGACTGCGGTATTGCCAATGTAAATATTGGTACTTCTGGTGCAGAAATTGGTGGTGCATTTGGTGGTGAAAAAGAAACAGGTGGTGGTCGTGAAAGTGGCTCAGATGCATGGAAGGTTTATATGCGTAGACAAACAAATACTATTAACTACACCACAGAACTTCCTTTAGCGCAAGGAATTAAATTTGATTTGTAAAATCTATTTAAGAGTTCTTAATAAAAAAACCGCAATTATCTCAAACTTCCTGTCCCCCGATAGGAAGTTTTTTAATAAAAGCGGTATTTACCAACTAACTCAAACACTAAATATTATTCAAATCGAACTCTAAAATCAACTTGATCTATCTTTTCTAACTTATTCTGGTTCTTGCATACGCCATGTTCCATGTAGCAATGCTTGTGTTCCAAGAACAACAACCATACAAATAAAGGTTGCTATTTTTTTTATTTCATTTTTCATACTCAAATATATGTGCATCAGTACGATATAAGTTTTATCGATGTATCATTGGCGTCTTTTCTTGTGTAGATGGTCAATTCTGATTCAAATTTGTTTAAAGATTTAAATTAATGAGAGTTTTCTTCACTCACATGAAGAAAACATCGGCTCCAAAATGTTGTAATTGCCTGATTATTACCATTTAATTCACACTATTTTAACATTTTAAAGTTTTTTTTAATACATTGTATGTCAAACACTAAATGAATTTTAACAATGACAAAAACAACATCCTATTTGTTGCTGATGCTTATCACCATTCTGGCGGGCACCTATTTTTACATGACGTGCTGCAGCTCTTGCGGTATTCCTGTAAAGGAAGAGCCTGTTAAAGAAGCGGTAATTGCACCAGTAACTCCAGAAGTTCCAGAAGTTCCAGAAGCTACATCATATCCTTTTGCTTTTAGCGAAGGTGATTATGCTTACAATGAAAACGACAATTACAATTTCAATGCGTCGTCTTCCTCATTTTTAACTCCCATCTCACAAAAAGTTACAGATGGTATTACCAGTTTAAAAGGCTACTTAACCGAGAATGCAGGTAAAGTAATTAATGTTACTGGGTATTACAAAAGCGATGAGACTAATGATACAGCCTTGCCTAACCTAGGTTTAGCTCGCGCCAATGCGGTAAAAAATCATTTGTTAGAAAATGGTATCGCTTCCAAGCAAATTAATACCATGGGTAAATTAATGGATGGTATGATTGCTCAAGACGGAACATATTTAGGTCCTATCGAATATGGCCTTGATGATGAAGCTGAGAATGCTGGTGATGAATTGCAAGCCCTGTATGATAGAATCACAGCAGATCCACTTGTACTCTATTTTGAGACCAATCAAGCTGCAATCAATCTATCAGCGGAGCAAAGACAAAAAGTTGCTGATATTTCTAGGTATTTAGATAAAGTACCTGGAGCTACTTGTACTGTAACAGGTCATACTGATAATGTTGGTCCTAGCGCTCCTAATACTAGACTTGGTCAAGGAAGAGCAGATTTTGCAAAAAGCTACCTTTCTCAAAATGGTATTTCGGCGTCTAGAATAAATGCTACTTCAAAAGGCGAAAGCCAACCCGTTGATAGTAACACAACAGAAGCTGGTAGATCTAAAAATAGACGAACTGTAGTAACATTAAACAAATAACTAACTTTTAAATAAAATAATACATATGGATTTTTCAAATATTTGGTGCTGGTTGATTCCTGCTTTAGTAGGTTTAATTTGCGGTATTTTAGGATACCTGATTGGAAAAGGATCAAACACTACAGTAGATAACTCGGCTGATCTTAAACTATGGCAAGACAAAAATGCCAAACTAAAAGCTGACCTCGATGCATGTAATGGAAAGCTAACTGCAGCTTCAACAATAGCAGCAGCAGCAACAGTAGCGGCGGTAGCACCTGCAATAGTAGTTGAAAAAGATGTTCCTTTTGATGCGGCAGCGGCTAAAGCTGTTTTTGGTAAAACAATCAAACAGGATGATCTTAAAGTTGTTGAAGGTATTGGCCCAAAAATTTCAGAGATGTTTAACAACTCAGGAATTACAACTTGGAAAGCACTTTCAGAAACGGCAGTTGCAAGATGTCAAGAAGTTCTTGATGGTGGCGGTGACCGTTATAAAATACACAACCCAGCTTCATGGCCAATGCAAGCTAAAATGGCTTATGAAGGTAAGTGGGCTGAGCTTTCAAAATGGCAAGATGAACATGATCACGGTAAATTGTAAAACCGTAATATCTTAAAACAAAAGATCCGCCAATTGGCGGATCTTTTTATTTTATATCAGTATGAAAACTATACCATACCATTTGCTTCAACCCATTTGAATCGGTATTGATCTTCTGGAAACTGCATCCGTTCAGAAATACGCAATAATCTTGAAGGTAATTTCATGAGATAATCTCTTGCTTTTTCTGCTTCATCAGACAAACCTCTCATGGTATCAATTTCCCAATACGCATTAAGCTTTTCTAATATATCAATATAATCATGAGCTGTATAGACACCTAGTCTTTGAGCACAGTTTGAAAAGTTCTCAAAAGCTGTACCTATGCTTCCTCCTGATTCACGCAAAAAATGAGCAGGCATAACAATTTTCTTTTTCATCATGTCAGTAAACGCCAACATCATACCTGAAGGATCTTCCCCAAAAATTGTTTTTACAAACTCTCTATAAGCCAAATGATGACGCATTTCGTCACCAGCAATAATGGTACACATTTTTCCTAAAAGTGCATTTCCTTTTTTCTTAGCCATTTGTCCTACGCGCTTGTGCGAGATATTTGTGGCTAATTCTTGAAAACTGGTGTAGACGAAGTTTTTATATGGGTCTCTGTCGGTTCCAATATCAAAACCATCAGAAATTAAATGCTGCGTAGTAATTTCTACTTCGCGCATATTTACTCTACCTGATAAATATAAATACTTATTTAGAACATCGCCATGACGGTTTTCTTCACCGGTCCATTGTCTTACCCATTTAGACCAACCGTTTGTTTTACCATCATGTTGATTTATCCCTTCAACATCCATCAACCAAGATTCATAGGTAGGTAATGCTTCTTCAGTTATTGTATCGGCTACCATAGTTACCCAAAAGTCGTATCCTAGTTCTTTTGATTCACCTCGTAAGTTTTCAACGGCATCTAAAAAGCCATCACTTTGTGAGTCGGGCAAAAAATCAGTCGGTTGCCATATGTCTTCAATAGGTATAAGAAAAGAGTCGATGAAACCCTCCACCTTATGCTCAATCGCCTGCATTACTTCTAACCGTATATTCTTTTGAACCATGTTTAATTTTTTGTAAAGTTCGGAAATAATACTTCTATATTTATTAAAACCAATACAATTTTAATTTCTTCCTTTTTCGTTTGGATAAAAAGTATGTACTGGCTCTGTCTGCCAAACTTCTTTACTTTCTATATTCACCATTGATAAAGGACCTTTAAAAGCAGCTCCTGTATCAATATTCCAAACATTAACAGCCTTTGTAGGCATTACTTTTGAAAGCTTTTTTGATATCGGAGTATGTCCAATATAAATTTCTTTGTAATGTTTTAATCGACTTGGGTAATTATCGTCAGTCTCTAATAATTCTGGATTTATTGATTGTGCTAACTCCCAAAGTGTTCTGTCCCAATAAAAAGTCGTCGGAAAATGCTCAAATTCCACTCCCTTTAAATTTGTAAAACCAGCATGTAAAAAGAGTCTATTTTCATCGTCTAAATAATAATTTTCAAGGTTTTCATAGAAATGTATGTGAGCATTAATAGTAGCCTCATCTGCTTTTTCATAGGATGCTTTTGTTGCAGCACCTCCATGTTTTAGCCAAACTGCATTATCAACACCTGTGTTTAACCAAGCATAGCAAAGTTCGTCATGATTTCCTCTAATAAAAATACAGTTGTGGGTTTTCTGTAACTCTAGTAAAAAATTTACCGTTTCAACAGCGGTACTCCATCCGTCAACATAATCTCCTAAAAAAATCAATTGGTCCTTAGATGTGACATTCGCTTTTTCAAGTAAATTTTCTAAAGCTCTTTGGCCAGAATGAATATCACCAATTACTAATGTTCTTCCATTATTCATTTAGCAAAAATGACAATTACAGCAATAACAACAATAATAAAAAGGATCAAAAAGAAAATTTTCCAAAAAGAATAAGGTCGTGTTCCACTCAAGGTGCCCGTTTGTCCGTTTATATAGAAATGATATTCTTTACTATTAAAACGATAAGAGCTTATATATACTGGGACTAAAATATGCTTGAAAGTTTCATCTGCTAACTTAATGTCTGCGTGACCTATGCGCTGTGTGTCTCCTCCGATATCACGGCGAATCCAACTATGAGCAATTTGTTTGGCTTCTTGAAATGATTGGTGATGCCCTTCTTTTAATGAAACGGTATACTTTTCTGTTACAAAACCAGAAAGGTATTTTGAATTAAAAACTACCAATTCTTTCATGTTCCAAAAAGCAATTTCAGACGGAATATCTCTTCGCTTTTTTTGTGATGCATTTATCAAAATATCATCAATAAAACCTTTAACATCACCAGAGGCATGTGACCACCTGGTTTTTCTAACCTTTTGAGTGCGCGTTCCGTTTTTAGTCCGAACACGTTGCGTTTCGTAATAATAATCCCCTCTTTGCCCTTGATAAGCCGCGAATAAATTTGCATCGAAAGTCCAATATGGAACATATAAGCCATGTAAGCCTTCAGGATCTAGCGCCGCACGTTTTAAGTTATTGGGCGCAAACCATATTCCGCTAACCCATTTCTTAAAAATGCTTCTCGCCTCTTTTGCATCTAATTGAAATGGAACTAGAGCACCAGGTAAAATCCACCCTTCCTTTTCAATATCTTCTCTAATAAGTGGCTCGCTACAATACACGCAGCTCAATGATTTATAATTTTCTTCTACATGTTGGTTTGCTCCGCAATGTTTACAATTCAATAAATCAATGGTATTGGTATACGCGTTTTCACCAACTACTTTTAAGTAATGCAAAAGTTCAAGCTCTTCGAAACTACTTTTAGTTTGTTCAATAAACTCCTCATAACCGCAGTATTCACATTTTAATTGATGCGAACCGGGCTTGAACTTTAGCTCAGCACCACAATTGGCGCAAGCTTTTTTGTGTTCTGAATTTAGAGTTTCTTCTTCTTGCATTGGTCTATGCTGTAGGCAATGGTGGTGGTGTGCTTCCGCCTAAGAATGATTTAAGTTCTTCTACTTCTTTCAAAGCAGCCCAATTTTGCATGCCTTGCTTCCAAATAAGAGAATCTTTGTTTACGGTTCTACTCGCAAACAATTCTTTCAATTTATCAATAGATACAGGACCCATTTGTTGTCCGCTTACAGAATAATGATAAAGCACTTGTGTTGGCATTGGTGGCGGGGTAGCTGCCTGTGGTGATCCAAAACCTTGCTGCTGTGCTTGTGGATTCATCATGCCACCCATTTGCTGAGCTAACACAAATCCCATTCCCATTCCCATACCAGCACCAGCTGTTCCTCCTTCATTTTTAGCTGCCGCCTCCATTGCTTTGGCAGCCTTAAACTGTGCTAATTTGGTCATGTCTAACTTATCTAATCTGCTATACTCAAAGATTTCTTTTTTGAGTTCTTCAGGCATCGATACATTTTCGATGTAGAACTTTTCCAATTCAATTCCTACTCTACCAAATTCAGGCTGCATCACTTCTTGGCAAGTTTCTGACAACTCAGAAGTATTGGCTGCATAAAGCTCTATCGGAAGATTAGCCTCACCTACCGTATCAGTAAAACGAGTGACAATCAAACTTTTAAGGTGTTCATTTACTTCATAATTAGTGAAATTACCATCGGTTCCAACAACATCAACAACGAATTTACCTGGGTCATTAATTCTAAAACTATAGGTTCCAAAAGCTCTTATTTCTACCAATCCAAAACGCTCATCACTTAAAATAAATGGATTTTTAGTTCCCCATTTTTCATCTGTAAACAAACGAGTATTTACAAAATACACCTCAGCTTTAAAAGGACTATCGAAGCCATACTTCCATCCCTTTAATGTTGTCAAAACAGGAAGATTCTGCGTAGTTAAGTCGTAAGTACCAGGATTAAAGACATCGGCAAGTGTTCCTTCATTAACAAAAACCGCTACTTGTCCTTCTCGAACAATAAGTTTTGCATTGTTTTTAATTTCATTTTGATATCTCTCAAAACGATGAACAATAGTATTATTTGTATTGTCAAGCCACTCAACAATATCTATAAATTCATGGCTAAGTTTTTTCTTTATCTCATCAAATAAACCCATGGTATTTTTCTTTAATTAATTTTTGAAAAGGTAAGAATTTCCTTGAAGCGCTCAAAGTCTATCGAGAAACTTTCTAGGCAAATTAAAGCGTAATATTTTTATTGAAACGGGTTTCTTTTAAAGCTGAACTGTTTATCTTGTGCCGACTAAAGATTAGCTATAATGAGAAGTGTCTATTGCATCGGTGAACTCTTAATTGATTTCGTAGCAGAAAACCAAGGGAGCGATCTTTCGAAAGCTCATGAATTTACCAAAAAAGCCGGTGGAGCTCCTGCAAATGTGGCTTGTGCCATTGCAAAACTTGGAGGTAAAAGCAAATTTGTTGGCTGTGTAGGCAATGACCCATTTGGTGATTTCTTATTGAATATTTTAAAAGAAAACCATGTAGATATCTCTTTAGCACAACGATCTAAAACTTTTACGACTTTAGCATTTGTTTCTATTGCTGAAGAAGGTGAAAGAGACTTTGTTTTTAGCAGAGGGGCCGATAAAAAATTAGTCTATGACTCTTCAGTAAAGAATGATTTTAAAGAAAACATTGTTCATTTAGGTGCCGCGACAGCATTATTAGGCGGCGATTTAGAAAAAGCATATGGGCGTTATTTTTTCGATGCACTTACCCTAAATACTTTCATCAGTTTTGACCCTAACTTTAGAGGTGATTTATGGAGAGATGAAGAAGATATTTTCATAAAAAAATGTATGCCATTCATTGAAAAAGCACATTTATGTAAATTTAGCCTTGAAGAGGCTCAATTACTTTCAGGTAAAAAAGACTTAAATGAGGCTTGTGATTATCTGCATGAAATTGGAACCAAGGTTATTGCAATCACATTGGGTGGCAAAGGAACTTTATTAAGTACTTCTGAATTTAAACAAACCATACCTAGTATAAAGGTTACGCCAGTAGATACAACAGGTGCAGGAGATGCTTTTATCGGATGCTTATTACAACAGATTGCATCTTTGCATAATCCATTCGATATTCTTGAAAACACCAGCTTATTGGTAAAACTAGTAGAAAATGCTAATAAAGCCGGAGCAATTACAACAACCAATTTTGGCGCCATTACTTCTCTACCGACACGCGCAATGGTCTTCGATTCTTCAGAACCGCATTTATAATCTATGCTTTTGTAAGGCTAGCTATACTTCACTTTACGCAAGATTCGTAATGTTTCTTTCAAATTTTGGTGTAAAGTTTTATTATATATTTTCAAAAGAGGTCTTGCTTTTTCCATTTGATCTTTTGCTTCTTCAAAACCATTCAAATAACAAATCAAATAGGTGTCTGGCATTTGTTTTAAATCTCTTTTTTCAGATGCGTTTAACTCAATCTTTTTTTCGATTTTAGCGAGAAGTGCATTATTCGTATTCAATAAATGATGAAGTGTTTTTTTATCATATTGAGGAGCTTCAAATATCAAATTGCTTTGTATTTGATAGGTGCCATTGTCTGAAAATGTAATGGTAACTTTTTCTAAAGGGAAATATTTTTGTTTGGCACCAAGCCCTAGCTGCACATATTCTATAGTTGTAAAAGAATGATCATCATAAGCAATAGTCACCTCATCTAAAGTGGAATAAAAAAGTTTTACCTGTTCATTAATTAACTCGATATCAACACGTGAAAAATAAGTTTCATCATTTACTTTTTTCTGATTGCCTGCCCAACAAACTACAAACTGTTCTTTAAAAACTTTATAATTACTTTCTAAATCTGCATGCCTGTTATTAATAAAATCGATTACGCCGTCTAGCGTTAATTCAATATTATTTCGAGCATGTAA
>CALLIG010000373.1 GCA_938009735.1 uncultured Flavobacteriaceae bacterium | reverse complement strand
TGACGATGGAAGTATTCCAGTAGACAATCCGGATTTTGGAAAAGATGCTGTACCTGGTTTATACGCTCCAGGAATTCGTGCCGCACAGGGCATAACTTTAAACAAAAAAACAGGAACACTTTGGTTTACCGAACACGGAACGCATCAAGGTGATGAAATTAATATTCTGAAAGCTGGAGAAAATTATGGATGGCCAATTAAAACTACAGGCGATTACAGAGGACCAGGCTATGAACCCCCAGCAATGGAAAATCGGGTATTTACGGAACCTAAATGGTTTTGGCTGCAAACAGTCGCACCAACAGGATTAACATTCTATACCGGAGACGAATTTCCGCAATGGAAAGACAATTTATTTATATCCGGCCTTTCAAGGGGTAGCCTTTGGCGTGTTGTTCTTGAAGATGAAACTATTATAAGCTTAGAAGAACTCTTTGTAAATGATAGAGTACGTGCGCGTAAGGTTATTCAAAGCCCGAATGGAAAACTCTATTTGCTTACCGATGAAGTAGACGGTAAAATGATCTTGATTGAGCGCAGTAGCAATGCTGAATGAACCTACATTTCAAATTAAACATTTAATAAAAAACAAAAACGATGAAAAAGACTATTCTTACCTTAATTTTCATACTATCTTTTGCTGTACTGCAGAGTCAGTCTACTACTGAAGAACAAATTCGAGTTACGTTGAATAACTATATCGAAGGAAGTTCTTATAATAAGAAAGATCAAATAATAAAGGCTTTTGCAAACAATGCAACCTTATACCTCCTCAATAAAGAAGGGAGTTTCAATACCTATACACCTGAAGAATATGCTAATTTCTTTAAAAACCGAGAGCCCAATACATTCAATGGTCGCGTTGGAAAAATACTAGATATAGCTATTGACAAAGATATTGCAACTGCCAGAGTTGAAATAGTAATCTCGGAACGGAAAGCTAAGTATATAGACCTTTTCTTATTGAAGAATATTGAAGGCATAGGATGGAAAATCATTAGTAAAACGGCAACCCAAACTGATTATTCAGGATATGTAGAGCGTGATAGAAAACTAGACAATTTTACGTTACAAAGACTAATCGTTCTAAATGACAAAGGTGAAATACTAATGGAGCAAGGTGACGTTTTAAAAGGTGAAGACGATCCCACCTGGTTTCCTCCAGCAGTCTATAGCAATACAAGACAGTCAATTACCGAAGCTATGGATAGCCTTGCGCTTTCACGTGGTATCAAAATATCTAAACCTGAACTTAGAGCCTATCCTACTTATAAATTCACCTATCATGATCAAGTATCTTTCAGAAGCTATTTCGTTGCAAAGTATGTTGAAGGTAACTTGATTCCATCTAAAGGTGGATCCGCAATGAAATGGTTGCCTGTAGACGAGGCACTTTCACATATACCGGTTGAAGCCATAAAGCTAATTACCAAACAGATTGTAGAATTCCCTAAAAGTGTTTGGGGTGGCTCATTTCTAATTTCTGAAAATGGAGAATTACATGACACTTTGATTCTAGAAGAATTTTATCCACTCTTTAGCTCTAAACAGTAACATTATGTAATTCGCAATATGGTTTAATGATATCCTTATACGCGTAAAACGTATAAGGTTATCATTATTTTATTTGCCCAATTAGGTGCTTTTTCAATTAGAATTTAACATAAAGCGAGAAATAATACTCCACTTATTTTCACAAACTAGTGTTTTCATATTCTTGAGTACTTAAACCTATATATAAGGTATAAACAAAATAGCCTATTCTGCTACTAATCATCAAATTCAAAATATTTTCAAAAAATATTAATTTTAACTATTTTATATAAAATATTGTATATCAATTGTTTATGTTGTTTTTTAATTTTTTAAATGTTAAAATTAATATAATATAGTACCTTTTTATGCATAGTACTGTAACAAAATGATTTATGCTTCGTCTATTAGTTGTAAGTCAATATGAAAACAACTAAAAAATATAGAAATTATGAAAGCATCAATTAACAAAACAGCAACAGAATCAAAAACAGGACAGTACTTCTCTACTTTTAGAAACTCTAAAAGATCACAATGGGCTCAGTACAGAAACTTTAATCGCTAATCACGATTCTTAAAACAACAATCAATCATCATCAAAAAACAAAAATCATGAAAGCATCAATCACAAGAACAGCAACAGAATCAAAAACAGGTCAGTACTTCTCTACTTTTAGAAATAGTAAAAGATCGCAATGGGCGCAGTATAGAAACTTTAATCGCTAAAATCATTTAGTTAGGAAACTTAACAATTGAGTATCTAAAAATTACAATTGGGTAACAACATTTTTAAATCCTAGCCAAATCAAAGCATATTTGTACCATCATTAAACAACAATCAATTAATAAAATATAGAAATTATGAAAGCATCAATCAACAAAACAGCAACAGAATCAAAAACAGGACAGTACTTCTCTACTTTTAGAAACTCTAAAAGATCACAATGGGCTCAGTACAGAAACTTTAATCGCTAATCACGATTCTTAAAACAACAATCAATCATCATCAAAAAACGAAAATCATGAAAGCATCAATCACAAGAACATCAACAGAATCAAAAACAGGACAGTACTTTTCTACTTTTAGAAACTCTAAAAGATCGCAATGGGCACAGTACAGGAACTTTAATCGCTAATCACTATTTGTATTTTACATCATCATCAAAAAACAAGGTCATGAAAACAATTATCAATCAACATCTAAAAGCATCGAAAAAATTTGTACTTCTTAGTAAACTAATGAAAAGCAAGCGATTTCGTAGCGCAGAAAAAGTCTATTGCCTGTGAGAAGGTCAATGACGAACAAAAAAAAGGGGATACACTTCATCAATGTATCCCCTTTTTTATTGCTTTGATTTTTAGCTGCTATAAATCAATCTTCACATAACCGTTCTTCTCCTTAGCATCTGCTATAAACCAAGCTGGGTTGCCTGATTCATCTTTTCCTAAACGCGCACCTTTTACGGGTGGCTTATTTAGTTTAGCTAAAGGTGTCTTTAATTTTGTGCCAGAATCATTAAGACTTAATGCTGAGTTGAAAAAACCTGCAGCAATCATTTCATCTAGACTACTTAGAATAGCATCAATTAATAAGATAATATCATCAGCAGTATAAGCTTCTGTAATAAAACATGGGAAACCGTCCCAAATATGGAAACCTTTCGCTCTTAGTAAAACAAATAGCAATTCAGAATAAGGTACATCTTCATTCATCTTCAATCGCCATAAAGAACTAAACTGCGTTACTTCCATCGGAAGCTTTCGCTTTGCGATCTCTAAGTTAAGCTCATAAGCCAAACGTTCAGTCATTGCTGTCAAGCTATTTTGAAGGTGCTCTCCTTTCGCTTTCATATGAAGCAAAGAAGCTTTAGAAGCTGCAAGAGCAAGCGGGTGACGCACAAAAGTACCAGCAAAATAAGTCACTCCAACCTCAGGGTATGAGTTATCTCCATATTGCCAGAACCCTCCATCAAGAGCATCCATATATTCTCTTTTTCCAAGAATAGCTCCAATCGATAATCCACCTCCGATAACTTTACCGTAAGCTGCCAAATCAGCCTTTATTCCATACGCTGCTTGAAAACCACCAGGATGTACTCTAAAGCCTGTAATCACCTCATCAAAAATAAGTGCCGTTTCAGATTTCGTTGTAATCTCTCGCACTTCTTTTAAAAATTCTAAAGGTAAAAACTCCGGTCTACGACTTTGAACTGGCTCTACCAAAACCGCTGCTAATTCATCAGCTCGTTCTCGAATTATTTTTAAACTCTCTTCCGTACCATATTCTAAAATCAACATGTTTTGTACTGCCTCGGGCATAATACCCGCAGCTGCCGGAAAGGTTTTTAATTTTTTTGAACCACGTACTAAACCTTCATCATTAATTCCATGATAAGAACCTGAGAATGCAACTACCAAAGATCTACCGGTAGCTGTTCTAGCTATTCGCATCGCACCAAGTACTGCTTCAGAACCCGTATTACATAGCGCAGCTCGTTCATGATCAGTAAACTCACAAAGTAAGTCACAAACCTCACCCGCTAACGGATGCTGCGGCCCTACCTCATAACCTGATTCTATTTGTTCTTTAAGTGCTTCTTTTATAAAGTCTGGTTGGTGTCCAAACATACAAGAACCAAATCCGTTGAGAACATCGATGTACTCATTGCCATCTACATCCCACATTTTATTACCTGATGATTTTTTAATCACCAATGGATAAATCAATTCTTTCGTTAGTGGTTTAAAACCAGAAACCACTCTAGGGTCGGCCATATTCGAGCGATGTTCTTGAGAATAGGTCTTACTACCTTTTGTTTTCTCATTATAACTGATGGTCAACTTTTTCAAAAACTCTTGCTGATCTTCATTCAGCTCAGTCACTTGCTTTTCAATTCGAGGTGACGCACCGAAAGGTTTTTTATGTTCTTTCTTTTCTTCTTCTGTAAGAATACT
>CALLIG010000372.1 GCA_938009735.1 uncultured Flavobacteriaceae bacterium | reverse complement strand
AGTGGTTTGTTGTAATAATTAGAGTCATTTAATGAGAAATAGGTCAGCTTTTAAACGGATACCTATTTTCTCTTAAATAAGTTTTTTGAACGTTTAACTTTTAAGGAAAGCATTCAATATATCGTCAATCCCATTTTAGATCTCTCTTGAAATCTTCATCTGTCATAGTAAATAAATGGTCGGGATATTTTATCTATTTCGACCATTAGTTAGCATTACTTCTTTCCTTTAGAACCAGGATTTCCAGTTTTAGCTGAACTTGTTCGAGGTGGATTGTTTCCTCTACCTTTTCCTAATACATTACCGGTTTTACTTGGGTCGTTCTCTGGTATGTTTGACTTTGCCGTAATATTGGATTTTAAAATTAATAATGGCTCAAATATATAGGAGTCTTTTTAAATGGTTTGTAAATTTTGAGCGATAGGGAATTATGTAATTTCTTTTAGATAATAATCTCTTAGTATTTCTTTAAATTTTTCCGAGTTCAATTTATTAGCTCTTTCCTTTATATCACTCTGGTCTAAGTAATCAAAGTCAAACTTTCGGGCTTTATTTTTAGTTGCCTTTAATAGAACTAATGCTTTCTTTGTAAATCCACCAGTGCTCCATATTTCAAAACGATGCCTTTTATCTGAATGAGTAATAGCTAACCATCCTCTAATTTCTTTTATTTTTTCTGATAAATAAATTTCTATATAATCTATATCTACTGGGTAATTATAACCTTTGCATTCTACTATGCAAATTTCATTTTCGCTTTTTGCTAGTACATCTATTTCTCTTGTTCTATTAGAATCTATAACAGGCACTCTTTTTCCTATATCTAGAGACTGTGAATATTTACTAAAGTAAAATCCCACAGCAAGCTCAAATAAATCACCTCTTAAATTATTTGTCTTTCCATCAATAAGCTTTGTAAGCTTATCCATCAACTGCAGATACTTCTCTGGCTCAGTTTTTAAAATTGCTCCAGCATTGGTTACTGTATTAATAATGTTCTTAAGTAAATCACTATAATCTTTACCAAACAATTCTTTTATTGAAGCTACCAACACTCCTTTACTCTTTAATTTATTAAGGCCTTCAGCTGATATTCCATCAACCAGTAATACTGGTAATAATTTTAGAGTAGGATTAGATGCCTTTATGGCTGCTATTTTTCTCAAAAAAAAGCTTACAGTATTTTCGTTTGTTATGTTTCCTATTAGTATGTCCGCTACAAGAAATCCTGGCTTTTTTGTTTTACTGATGTAACCGACAAATCCATCAATATATGTAGGCGCTGTAAACGCAAATTGAAAACCTCCAACTAGATTATTATTCTTGCCCTTTTTAAAAGAAACTAAACCAATGTTTTTACTCCAAATTTCAAATTGTTGTATTACCAAACGTTTCGATAATTGTACACCCTTTATGTGTCTAACATTCGGACTCGATTGTTCGGCAATCGAGACATTAAGCCCATATTCTCCTGTATTTGTTTCACGAACTAAATTATGTTTCTTCAGTAATTCTATAACTGAAGAAAACTTCATATG
Source organism: uncultured Flavobacteriaceae bacterium (assembly GCA_938009735.1). GTDB lineage: Bacteria > Bacteroidota > Bacteroidia > Flavobacteriales > Flavobacteriaceae > Maribacter_C. The sequence goes on along the minus strand of CALLIG010000372.1, from coordinate 4,549 downwards.
TCCCTTTACTAAATTTACTGGGCTAATTGAGTAATTAGCCAATTCATCAATAGGTACTAAACCGTGATGATATTTAAGCGCATTAATAATAGAATAACAACGTTTTCCATCTGTCTTAAAAGCTTCAACTAGATCATTGAAATAATCTGGATTTTGAAAATTATCTGAATGATAAACAAAAACTTTTTTGTCAGTAAAGAGTCCACCTACTTTATGAATAGGACTTTTAAGTCTTTGAACACGTTTACGTGCTGCCTCGTTTGTTATACCTTGTTTCTTCTCTATGTACCGAGCTAGATCTCCTGATAGAATACCTCCTTTATTTTTTATGTATTTCTCTATATATGTCACACCACACTATTTATATAATACTAACTATCACTTAGCTCTGTTTTTAAAATTTGAATCACATCCCAATCATTCTTATCTATTTCTTTGAATAATTTATTAGCTCTTGAACTCTCAACAGCAAAGCATAAAAAATGAGTTGGTCTTGAAAAACCGACATAAGCCATTCTTGCAGATTGAATTATTTTATCAACACTGCCGCCTTTATAGTTATCAAGATGCTCTTTTATTGGTATTCCTAAAACTTGATTTTGTAACCTCTCTGATTCGTAATTACCAGCTCCTTTGCTAAAAAATGTTTCTAAATATAATGTGGCAGTATGTGTTTGTCCTTTTACAGAATGAACAGTGCTTATGTTAACACGTATTCCATTTTTATCAAAGTACTGAGCACTCTCATCAGGATTTGCGACTTGCCCATTGCTTGAAGACTCATCGATAAAATCTTTAGAGTAATTTATTTGTCTGGAAAAGCAATTTAAAAAGTGTGGAATGTAAGTTTTTATTTCATCTAATACAATATTTATAGTATCATTCTCTATAGCTAAACTCCAATTATATAAATTCAACTTGAGTAAATCGTATTCATTATTTGGAAGTACTTTAAAATATTTAATGAGTTTTGATATGGTAAAAACTCTGGAATACTCATCTCTTATGCCTTCTATGTATAATATTCTATTGAGCGAGTTTAATATAGATTTACGATTAGCCTCAAGTGTCTGCTTACCATTTTCAATAAATTTCAAATAATCTTCTAAAGTATCGTAATCAATCTTTTTTAATTTTCCGTTTGTTTTGAAATTAGGCCAATAATCTGATATACAAGTTTTATTAATATGATCGTGATGCTTACGCCAACCTATAGCCTCATACTTATTTCCTTCATTCGGGATAATTAACTCCTTGTCAATAAGTTTCTTAATCTCATCAGAAAAGATAGGAATAACATCAGTTATCCTTTCTATATCATAGCAAATCAATAGTGGCTTAATAGTCAAATCAGACCCGTCATTATTCTTCATTCTACCCTGAACTTCAGTTGAAGTCAGCGCTAATTTTTCAACGATATTAGCTATGGGCTTGCTAAGTCTGTGACTCCCATTTATAAATATCTTTTCTGTACGTTGCTTCCATATTTCTTCGGTGTCTAAAGATTTAGAATAGATGGATTGATTTACATCTCCCAACCTTTGATAAAAAGAAGTGCAATTATCATCAGCAAAAATTCTTTCTAGTAAATCAAATTGATGTTTTTCCATATCCTGCATTTCATCCACAAATACAAATTTGAATCTATTTTGGATAAGTCCTCTATATGACGGTATTTCAGTCAGAATAACGTCTGCTAGAAGATAGGCATCATCATAATTTAATATCCCAGTTTCTAAAACTTTCAATTTAGTTTTATAAAGCCATTCGGCAATTCTATCTATCTCATTTTTAGTAAATTTTTTAAGTCTTTTCGGTGGTGTTTTAATCACTAAAGGGTCTCCCGATATTGATTTCACAAGATTAAAAGAACCATTTTTAAATACAAACCTTAAAGAAAATAGAACCTTGAAGTTTGTATTATAATAAATAGCGTTTTTCTTTTCCTGCTCTTTGAAGTCTTTTTTGTTGTAGTAGAAAATTCTGCTTATAGTTTCATTATAAATCTCATCATCTATTCTCACAGGTTTTTGTTTGTACTTGGTAAGATATGCGGGAATAGCTAAAAAATTATCAGTAAAGCTTTGAATGGTACCTACAAAGTTGGGGTGAGAAAAGAGTTTTGGACAATGATGACCTATTCGATTCTTAATCTCATTTACAGCTGCATTTGTATGTGACAAAACAAGAATTCCTCTATTTTTTTCGAGAGGTAAGTGTTTTTCTAAAATAAGAAGTTTAGCAAGTAAAGCAGTGGTTTTCCCACTACCAGGAACAGCTTGTAAATCAAGAGTTTTAAAGTTTTTAATAAACCTTAAACGTTCCTCATCAAATGTCTGTCCAGGTTTCAATAATAAGGACTCTGTATATGTTATGTCCTCTAGTGTTACTTTAATCATTGCAAACATACTTTATAGCATCAATCAAATATTTGATTCCAGTATCGTTCTCTGCAATTGCGTGCATAGTATGTTTATCAATTTTAGAAGCTAATTGGTAGGCAAGTTCAGTTTTATGCAAGGTCTTATTTATTAATTTTTTTCCTAACTCAGCTTCAATATTATCAATATCTATCTTTGGATGAACTTTAATAAGGGCTTCCAGAAATAAAGCTTTAAGGGAAGGCGAATTGTATAAGGCATATTCTAATGTCCAATCTTTAGCAACAAAGGATTTTACATTTTGCTTATCAAATTTAGTTTTTAGCTTAGTCACTTCTGTTTCTGATTCTGCTAACACTGTAGCTACATCTTGTTTTAAATATACTTTTTTGTGTTTTCCATCTTGGTCGGTTTCTATAGTTTCCTCAAAAGCTCTAATATCAACATCTGTAATAATAGCAACAGGTGTTTCAATTTTATTTGGCAAACTATCCTTACGTAAATATATTTTAGCATAACGTTGAAACGCAGTACTAGCAACATTTACTATAGAGACTCCTGACTCGGTTAAGTTCTTTTGAATAACATCTTGTTCTTTTAATCTTTGCGCTATTGCTGGTAGTAATATTTCTTCGGACCATCCTTCGACCATAATAACTCCTTTGGCAAAAAACAAATTAGCTTTAGTAGCATCCAGAAATCGCTCTAAAAATTCATAATCTTCTTCATCTAACTGGGTATATCCATTACCCATAGGAAATGCATAATTATTGCTACATAGTATAAGGTTTTCTAATTTTATCTTAGATCCAAGATTGGGGCTATGCGTCGTTAAAATAAGCTGAATCTCTTTCTCTTTCTGAAGAGCTTCAATAATTTGCATTTGGGCTTGAGGATGGAGATGAGCTTCTAATTCTTCAATCAAACCTAATCTTATACCAGTCCAGTTTTTCTTATGTAAGTGTAATAACTCAGATGCCATAAATAGGCGATTTAAAGTACCTAAACCTGGATTGATTTCATCTTTTATAGATAATTCTAACTTCTCTAAAATATTTTTAAGATTGTTATCCTTAACTCCAAATGCTGATTCCTTTGTCTTATCATAAAAAGATCTTATATAACTATCTATTTCGTCCTTTAATTCTTTTCCTTTTTGTTCAGTCGGTGGCAAAGGGACGTCATTATTTGCAATACCTAAAAAGTACTTTTCAACTGAAACATTAAAATCGTTAAAAAGACCAACTAATGAATGATCTTTATTTCTTCCTCTAAATGCTTCGTGTTCCTGTAGAATTTGAGCTAGTCTAGAATTTTTTCTTGGCACGAGCTCTGCTTTTGCATTTCTAAGAGGTTTTAGATAGGTCGTTTTTATAAACTCTCTTACCTCAGCAGTTAATTGATATCCAATAGGGTCAACGCCTGCTTTTACATCTGATGGAAATATCTTGTTGTCAGCAATGTTTCTTCTCACATCAAAAATTAGACGTAAAAAACACCTTGGTTCTTCTCCTTCTTTTTTATTCCATCCCAGCCATTCCGTAAAATGCTTAGCTTCCTCAGGATCTAAATCATCAAAAACAAGCTCAATTCTAAGCCTGTCTGATTGTAAATAAAAATCATCGTTCACAATTTTTAACCAATCATAACTATGTGTTTTAAGGACTAATTTTATTGCATCTATAATGGCAGTTTTTCCAGAATCATTTTGACCTATCAGTACATTTACTCCTTTAGAAAAGTCCAAATCAAGATTTGGTTTTTCTAAATTAAATTGAGCAGGATTTCCGTATTTTCTAAAATTCCAAAGTTTAATATTTTGTAAAAACATAATTTTAATAGTAAACCCTACAAGTTAAAAAACATTTGCACCTACTCAAGTGAAAATCAAAGTAAATCTTCTATAAATTTTTTATAATTAAATTGAAAAACAACTTTTACTAGTTTGCCTGTCAAATAATTCGGCGATTTTCTAATGAAAAAGACAGCATACGATTGCCACGATTTACAGCAAAGTATTGACACCTTAATTGGGAAGTTTGGACTTCAAAAAACCATTGAGATTATTGATAGTTTAACTAGCAATACGGAGCTTAATACTCAAGATAAAAAGAAAGTAACACTCCTTCTGGTTTTTATCATTTTACAGAATATTGTAGTCTTTGATT
>CALLIG010000371.1 GCA_938009735.1 uncultured Flavobacteriaceae bacterium | reverse complement strand
TTGATATACTTGATCAACATCAGGGCGTTCTTCACGGTCAACTTTAATACTTATAAAGTTTTCATTCATTAGTTGAGCAACCTCTTTATCTTCAAAGGTTTCTTTCTCCATTACATGACACCAATGGCATGAGGAGTACCCAATACTTATTAAAACCAACTTATTTTCTTTTTCCGCTTTTTCGAATATTTCAGAATTCCAAGCCTTCCAGTTTACCGGGTTATGGGCATGCTGTAACAAATAAGGGCTCGTCTCTTGAGCTAAATCGTTTGTAAAAGCGTGTTTTATTTCTTGTTTTGTTTCTTCTTTACAAGAGAGTAGAAGTAAAGCGAGACCAATTAGAACTATATAAGGGCGCGTTGAGTGGTATCTTCTTGTTGTCATTCGTACGAATCTTGTGGTGTTCGGCTAAAATACTACAATGATTGCATTTAGGCTTTTTCTTTCACAGCATTTTAATACATATGTAAAAAATAGACGATTGGTTCACTTTAGCATACTCTACAACGACAATGAAGTGATACACCACATATTTGTAAGATTTTACAACAATATATCTTATTTAATGTAAGATTTTTCTTATTTTTAAACTTTGGTTATAAACACGAATAGCGGCACTTTCGCTATTGAAGTTTAATTTGGTTGAATAGGTGAAATTCGGAGGGACACGAATTTCAACATGAAAAGGGGGCCTTGGCCCTCTTTTCTATTGATAAGACTTATGGCAACTGTCTTTGTGTTGTGAGACTCACTTAGGCAGGTCATAATAGGGTTTATCCCGGCGCCGTATTTGGGAGAATACGGCGTTTTTTATTTGTGATTTTATCCTAATTCTCATCTACCAGCATTCAATAGCTGACAACAATGAAACTACTACCAAAAATTATCTCATTTATATAACCTTCCGCGTCATCAATCAATTTAACTTCAAAATCAACTTATTCGCGAAAATTATAAGAACTATTTTCTCTTTCTTGGGTACCATTAAAACATAAAGTAAATAGTTTTCAAAAGAAATTTGTAAAACTATATTTTGTACTTCTTTAATGACAACAAGTTTATCCGCTATCGCACAATAAGACACTACCACTCCTTTCACGAGTAGCTCGCATATTAACGATCTATAATTTTATTTACAAGAAGATGAATTAGATATTGAGCTATTAAATTTTCCGAAGTTCTTTTTTTAGAATTTTACCCGTAGCACTAGTTGGTAGCGTTTTTGTAATTTCAATAATTCTAGGGTATTTATAAGCTGCAATATTTTCTTTAGTAAATTTTATTAATTCCTTAGTACTAGAGGAGTGACCTTCATTTAGAACAATAAAAGCTTTTATCTCTTCTCCCATTTCTTCATCTGGAACTCCAATTACAGCAGCCATTGACACCGCTGGATGTTTCATCATCACTTCTTCAACTTCTCTCGGGTATACATTAAGTCCACCTCTGATAATCATATCTTTGGTGCGATCTACAATAAAATAAAAACCGTCTTCATCTTTCACAGCAATATCACCAGAATGTAACCATCCATTTCGAATAGTTTTTGCTGTTGCTTCAGGGTTTTTATAATAACCCTTCATCACATTATGCCCCTTATATAGTAGTTCTCCTTTTTCACCTGCTGGTACCGTTTCTCCTTTTTCATTAACTAATTTCACTTGCACACCCCATACAGGCGTTCCAACAGATCCTATTTTTCTTCCAACATCTAATTGATTAAATGTGACTACTGGAGATCCTTCAGACATACCAAATCCCTCGAGAATAGTAAGATCGAAATTCGCTTCAAACTTTTCAAGCACAGGTACTGGTAAAGAAGCTCCTCCTGAAAGACAACTTTTTAAATTAGATTTGATATTTGTGATATCATAATCATTAGTATCTAAATAGTTATTGAGTCCCCAATACATGGTTGGCACTCCCGCAAAAGCGGTTACATTATGTTTATCAAGCAAATTCAGAACAGTTTCAGCATCAAAACGAGGTAATAGTATTGATGTCGCACCTCTATATAACCCAGCATTCATCATCACCGTCATCGCAAAAATATGAAATAGAGGTAATACAATTAGATGTGTGTCTTCTGAATTGCAATTAAATAAATCAGCACTTAGTACGGTGTTTACAAAAAGGTTTGAATGCGTTAATTCCGCTCCTTTTGGTTTTCCTGTGGTACCTGAGGTATAAATAATTACAGCAGTATCAGATGCTTTAGTATCTGAGGTATCAAAACTTGGCGATTTTCCTTGCATTAAACTTCCTAAAGTTCGAATTCCATCAATTGGTGATGGCATATCGCCTTTTGGCATTATCATTATAAAATGCTCACATGAATTTGTATTCTGAAAACCTGCATGACCCATTTCTCCCATGGGTAAATCATCTGTCCCAGTAAAACAGAAATACGCTTTTGCATCGCTATTATCTAAATGATAATGAATCTCATCCGCTTTTAACAAAACGCTTAAAGGCACTACAATCGCACCAGCTTTTAAAATACCATTATAGATAATTGGAAAGTAGGGAAGATTGAAACAACTAATAGCCACTTTATCACCTCGTTGTATCCCTAATTCAACCAATCCATTGGCTACTTGATTTGCAGCACTATTGATTTGACTGAAACTAAGGCTAGTATCCATAAAAGTAAAAGCCGTTTTGTTCGTATACTTATTGGCGCTATTTTCTAATAAGGTAGCAAGGTTTAACATCTAAGCTGTGTTTTAATTATTTATACTAAGCTCTTAAATGTACAAATTATGTAAGGGCAAAACTAGCGTTGGATTAAAACAACTATTATAGGTTAAATCATGCAGTAAAGTAAGTGTTTTGCATGAATCATCCATCTTTTTGAAAGATACGTCCATCCCAAATTTTATAGAG
>CALLIG010000370.1 GCA_938009735.1 uncultured Flavobacteriaceae bacterium | reverse complement strand
AAATGGTGCCATAATTCGAGTACAAGATATTCAAGGAAATCTTAAAAGGAAAACTTCTATTTACGGCAAAGGTCTTGAGCTTGAGAAAAAAGATTTTGAAGTTGAGATACTTAATATGCGCAAAATAGGAGTGACAAAAGACGAAAATGATATCTATTTTGAATTTCCGTCAATGCATAATATTTTCACAGAATTTGTTCGAATAAATGCTATGGGGACTGAGTTTGAGGTTACCGAACAACACTATATAGACGTAGCATATACAAAAGTAAATTTTAATTCAAACCCGCCTGAAACACTTGATGAAAATTTTGGTCATTATATAATTAGCAATAAAGATCATGCTATTTTATCTATCGAAATCAATATCATACCATTTCATTCTTCAGTCTCAGATTCAAAAAAAATAGAGTCTCGATTATTAGAAGATAAAAGAGCTATCTATTTTAAAGAAGATGTAAACAAAGGCTTATACTATATGAATTCAGCTAAGCGAAATGCCAAAATAGAAGTTATAGGTAAAAACAATTCTTTCACAGATATATTTGAAATGAGTATAGTTTTAATAACTTCAAATAGCTTTGGTAATGCTAAAGTAAAAAGCAATGTAAACGAGCAAAAAGACATCTTCAAACTAAAGCATAAGTACAACGAATCCTATTGGAATTCTCAAAACAAATTGCTACTTACAGATGAAATGCAAGAGTTCATTAAACGAATGGGCACGGCAAACAAAGAATTTAAAGTACGAAGTAATATGGATTAACTTTTTCTTCGTTTCTGCTCTAATATAAAAGTAGAAAACAAAATAAAAAGTGCAGTAAATAACAAAATCCAAAAGCAGGTGATCAGCGAAGAACTGTCTGCAATTTTACCCAACAGCGGCGGCGCACAAAGAAACCCAGCGTAACCAGAACCAGCGATAAAAGCTACTCCTTGTGAAGATTCAATCCCTTTTACATTACCACCTATTCGAAATACTTCAGGTATCATGACTGAAAAACCAAGTCCGCTTAAAGCAAAACCTATAATCGCAAAATACGTATTCGTTGATAGTACTAGTGCATAACCGGCTATAACTAATAAAGTGCCAAGAGCAACCATTTTAATAGATCCGATTTTTGCACTTATTCCATCCCCTAAAAAGCGACCTACCATCATGGTGATTTGAAATCCTAAAAAACCTGCTCCCCATAAGGCTTCCGGCGCGATACTAATTTCTTTCAAATAGAGTCCGCTCCAATCAACAATAGCACCTTCGCTGCCCATAGCTATGAAAGAAATTAATCCTAAAAGCAACAAGGGCTTAAATAATTTTAAGCTAAATCCTTCTTTCTCAACAACTGCAGCAACTACATTTTTAAACTTTGAATGGAAAATGATATTCACTACTAAAACCAATACAATAGCACCACCCATATGCAATACTGGATTATCCAAAGGACCAATAAGGAAACTACCCAAGCCAGCCAAAACTCCACCTAAACTAAAAAAACCATGAGCCGCAGACATGAAGTTCTGGTTATCCTCCTTTTCAACTTCAGTCACGAGGGTATTCATAGCGATATCGGTAAAACCGTTGGACGCACCAAAAACAAAAAGACCTGCCATCAAGGTATAATAACTAGGCGCTAATAATGGTAGTATTGCCGCTGCACAACTCAGTAATACACCGTACCAAGTTGCCTTTCCGACCCCTAGCCTATTGATAATAGTTGAAGCAATAGGAAAAACGGTAAATACCCCAAGGGATAAGAAAAAAATAGCAAAGCCTAATTGCGATTTATCAATTGCTAATGCCTCTTTCACCGTAGGAATATAAATTGCCCAGGTACCAAAAAGTATATTAAGACTAGCGAAAACCCATGCAGGTCCGAAATATCTAGGATTTGAAAGAATGAGGCGTAAAGATTTCATGCAACTAGTATACTGGGTCTGCTTAATTTGCTAAAATTCCCTTTTTAAGTATTTGTCCAAAGCGATACATATCTTCATAAGAACAATACAAAGGCGCTGGTGCTAGGCGAATCACATTGGGCTCTCTCCAATCAGTTATCACTCCATTCTTCATCAAATAGTCAAATAACGATCTTCCTTGACCGTGTAGAAATACAGAAAGCTGACAGCCTCTATCTTGAGGTGTAATTATTTCAAATGAATCATCTACCTCATCATCTATTTCATGAAGTACGAATTCTAAATAAGCTACAATTTTGTTTCTTTTCGCTATAATAGCATCCATACCAACTTCTTCAAACATTTCTAATGAAGCCAAATAAGGTGCTAATGCCAAAACAGGGGCATTACTAATTTGCCATGCATCAGCATTCTCCATCGGTTCAAACTCTGGCTTCATTAAAAAGCGATTTTCTTTTTTAGTTCCCCACCATCCCTCAAATCTGGTGATGTCTTTCCTATTTAAGTAACGCTCATTAATAAATACGCCAGAAGCGTTACCTGGCCCACTATTCATATATTTATAACTGCACCACGCTGCAAAATCAACATCCCATTCATGCAATTTTAATTCAATATTTCCAGCCCCATGTGCTAAATCCCATCCTACATTGGCACCAATTTGCTTACCAGCCTTGGTGATAGTTTCCATATCGAAAACCTGTCCGTTGTAGTAATTGACACCACCAATCAATACTAAGGCTAACTCATCCCCTACTTCCTTAATTTTAGCAATCACATCTTCGGTTCGCCAAAAATTTTCTCCCGCTCTTTTATTTACTGTCACAATAGCTTCATCAGGGTCTAAGCCATGAAATTTAACTTGGCTATTAAGCATGTATTGATCTGAAGGAAATGCTTTTTCTTCACAAAGAATCTTAAATCGTTTTTCAGTTGGCTTATAGAAGGAAACCATTAATAAATGAAGATTTACAGAAAGGGTATTCATAACAGTAACCTCACTAGGCTTTGCTCCAACTATTTTAGCCAATGGCTCTGCCAATCGCTCATGATAATCCCACCAAGGTTTATCACTATGAAAATGACCTTCCACGGCAAGATCTTTCCAATCTGTCATTATATCATTGACAAATCTCTGAGCACTTTTGGGTTGTAAACCGAGGGAGTTACCTGTGAAATAAATTACTTGCTTTCCTTCTATTTTAGGAAAATGAAACTCATCACGATATTTACCAAGTGAGTCTTCATTATCTAATTTTTGGGCAAATTCTAAAGTGTTTTGAAAGGACATTGCAATTTTTTAACAAAAATACGGATAAGGATTTTAAAATCTGATGCTTGTTAACTGATACGCATTTCAATGAGATGCTTTTTAAAACCTACTTTTTCGTATGCTTTAATTGCTGCATTGTTATCATTGTAAACAGTAAGTCTTATTTCATCTAGTCCTTTGGATGCTGACCATTCTTTCAGTCGATCAATTAAAAGTCCGTTAAGTCCCTTTCCTCTGTGATCTGTATGCGTAAACATGAAACCTAAATAGGAATAATGCTCATGATCTTGATATGGTAAAGCCTGTTTTATTTTGGCATACCCTGAAGCAACAATTTTTGATTCAAACTCAATCACAACAACTTCAGCATCATCAGTAGCAATTAATTCACTTAGGTCGTAATAGGAGATCGGATCATCTGCCAAAGTTGGGTCATATGGTCTTTCGAACTGCACTATGGCTTGTTCAAAACTTAATAAAATGGCTAAATCAGATTGACGAGCGCTTCTAACAATATAATCTTTCATAGAAATAACAACTTGGTAATAGTTTTCTAAAGTACTATATATTTACACAAAAATATAGCGATGCATTTTTTATCTGATGCTTTAGAAAGTTACATAAAAGATCACTCTGAAAATGAACCGAAGGTGCTTCAGGAGTTAACCCGAGACACGCATCTCAAAGTCATTCAACCCCGAATGATTACAGGGCATTTTCAAGGCAGGGTATTGAGTATGCTTTCTAAAATAATATATCCGAAAAACATATTAGAAATAGGCACATACACCGGCTATTCTGCAATTTGTCTAGCTGAGGGACTTCAAAAAAATGGAGAATTACACACCATAGATGTCAATGAAGAACTGAATACCATTCAAAAAAAATACTTTGAAAAAAGCGGTTATGCCGACTTGATTACGCAACATACTGGCGATGCACTAGACATTATTCCTAACCTAGATATTTGTTTTGATTTGATTTTTATTGACGCGGAGAAGAAAAGTTATGATGCCTATTTTGAAGCTGCAATTCTAAAAACGAAACCAGGCAGTATTATCATTTCAGATAATGTATTATGGTCAGGTAAAGTAGTTGAACCCTTAGATAAAAAAGACAAGGCTACTAAGGTGTTATTAGATTACAATAAAAAACTACAAGAAGACTCAAGGATAGAGACAGTATTGCTTCCGGTTAGAGACGGGCTCACATTATGTAGGGTGCTCTAAACTTTTGATGCAAGCGATAAAATATTGAAGCGAGAAGAACTCCTACAATACCACCAACAATAATATCAATAGGATAATGTACGCCCAAATAAATACGGCTATATGAAAATAGCAAAGGATATAGCCATGCTAAATGCACAAGCGTGAATTTCTTTCTCAAAAACAAAACAGCTAGAGCTGCAATGCTAAAAGAAGAGGCTGCGTGACCTGAAAAGAAACTGAAATTGTTCGCTTCGTGGACTACCCGAATTAATGTATTTATGGTTTCATCATTATTGGGTCGTAATCGAGTAGTTATATTTTTAACCGCAAAAACTGCAACCATCAAAGTGACTAACATTGAAATGTAAGAAAGTAACATCCACAACCCAACCTTACTTGAGTTTTTCCAAAATATAAGCGCTATTATAATTAAAAAAAGAGGAATCCAAGTATAGAAGCTGGTGATTGTAATCCAGAATAGATCGTAATTTTCTGTACCGAGGTTATTGAGGTAAATTAGAGTATCTCTATCCCATTCCAATAACCTGTCAAGCATGTTATTTTCTTTTGATAGAACCTGAGAACTTCTCTACTCCATCTTTAACTTCATTAATCTCTTTGGAAAGTCCGGAAGTTAGATTGCCTTTAACTTCATCAATATCTTTTTTGATATCACTTACAAAACTAGTATCAATACCTTGTTTGTCTGCACTTTTTTGAATTTCTTGCTTAATATCTTCTGTAGCATCTTTTAATTGACGCATACCCTTGCCTAAGCCTTTGGCGATGCCAGGTATCTTATCAGCGCCAAATACCATTACCACAATAAACATGATAAAAAATATTTCACCTCCACTAATAAACAAAAAGTGCGTGACATTCATATTTACAAATATAATGAAGTTTATGAATTTGATTCATAAAAAAGCCCTGCATATAGCAGGGCTTTAATTCTATAAAGGAAAATATTGATTATCCCTTAATCTTCTCTTTCATTTGATCAAAATCAGTCTTCTGCTCTTTCATTGGCCACGAATTATTAGTAGTGTCAATATCAGCAGTCTCTGCTTTTGGATCTACAACAATACCTTTCAATTCCTTTTGAGAAGAAAGCACTACACTTACTTCCTTATCATTCTTCCTCCAGATTTCAGCAGGGTA
>CALLIG010000369.1 GCA_938009735.1 uncultured Flavobacteriaceae bacterium | reverse complement strand
TTTAGAGATAAGTTCTTAAAACGGACTAAAAAGAAGGAATATAAATCCATAGAAAAAGCACGAGCCAATAAGTTTCAGATTGATTGGAATACTTCTGAAATTATAAAGCCTAATCAACTGGGTATTCAAGTTATAGAAGATATGGACTTAGAAAAATTGGTTCCATTTATCGATTGGACGCCTTTTTTTAGAAGTTGGGAGCTTCATGGAAAATACCCTGATATTCTGACTGATAATGTAGTTGGAGAGCAAGCGACAGAATTATTTGCTGATGCTCAGAAGATGTTGAAAGAAATAATCGCTAACAAAAAGCTGAAAGCTAAAGGTATTTTCGGTTTGTTTCCAGCAAATTCAATCAATGATGATGATATAGAAGTGCATGCTGATGAGGAATATGTATTTAGAACTTTACGTCAACAATTACAGCGAAGAGAAGGTGTAGCTGATTTTGCACTAGCAGATTTTGTTGCCCCAAAAGAAAGTGGAAAACAAGATTATATGGGTTGTTTCTGTGTCTCAACAGGTTTCGGAACAGCCGAATTAGCTGCGGCATATGAGAAAGATTTAGATGATTATAGTTCCATATTAATTAAAGCTTTAGCAGACCGATTTGCAGAGGCTTTTGCTGAATATTTACACAAAGAAGTTAGAATCAAACATTGGGGATATGCTGCCAACGAGATATTGAGTAGTGAAGAGCTAATTAATGAAACCTATAAAGGTATTCGACCGGCACCGGGCTATCCTGCTTGTCCTGATCACTTAGAGAAACTGACCATTTGGGAAATGCTTCAGGTTGAAGAAAAAATAGGAGTAAAGTTAACAGAAAGCATAGCCATGTGGCCAGCGGCATCTGTGTCAGGTTATTATTTTGGAAACTCAGAAGCCCGTTATTTCGGACTTGGAAAAATAAAAGAAGATCAAGTAGCTGATTTTGCGAGACGTAAATCAATAACACTTGAAAAAGCAACTAAATGGCTAGCTCCAAACATTGCTGAAAACTAAAAGAATTTAGACAAAATGAAGGTTACAGATCATATCGAAAATGCAAAAGACGAAACATTATTTTCTTTTGAAATTATTCCTCCGGTGAAAGGACATAAAATTCAAGAGCTATACGATAATATTGACCCTTTGATGGAGTTTAAGCCACCATTTATTGATGTAACTACTTCTCGTGAAGAGTATATATATCTTGATCGATCTGGACTTCTGGATAAAAAATTAACTCGTATGCGACCAGGTACAGTAGGCATTTGTGCATCTATAAAACACAAATACGATGTTGATACGGTGCCACATGTTTTGTGTGGTGGTTTTACTAAAGAGGAAACTGAATATTTGTTAGTTGATTGTCACTATTTGGGTATTGATAATGTGATGGCTTTACGTGGAGATGCAATGCGCGAACAAACCTATTTTGAACCAACAAAAGGAGGGCATCCTTTTGCAATTAATTTGGTTTCTCAAATTCAAAATTTGAATTGTGGGAAGTATTTACATGAAGTTATTGAAACTGATGACTGTGCCGATTTTTGTATTGGTGTGGCGGGGTATCCTGAAAAACATTTAGAGGCTCCCTCTTTAAAATCAGATTTAAAGCGCCTTAAAGAAAAAGTAGATGCAGGTGCTGATTATGTGGTTACACAAATGTTTTTTGATAATAAAAAATATTTTGAGTTTGTCGCTGCAGCCAAAGAAATGGGCATCAATGTTCCTATAATTCCAGGAATCAAACCATTGGCAGTAAAAAGACATTTGCAGTTATTACCACAGGTTTTTAGAATCGATTTACCACAAGATTTGATTGACGCAGTTGATGATTGTGAAAATAATAAGGCAGTCCGTCAAGTAGGTGTTGAATGGGCAATTCAACAGTCGAAGGAATTGAAAGAAGCGGGTGTGCCTGTGCTTCACTATTATTCTATGGGTAAGTCAGATAATATTAAGGCAATTGCTAAAGCAGTTTTTTAGTAGAGGAGTTAACGATATATTAAAAAAACCCCGCTTTAGTTGAAGACTAGCGGCGGGGTTCGTGATTTATTGAGAAACAGTAATACTATAATTGTAGTTTTGAGCTGTTTTAAATTGTTCGGGAACTGAAGCTATAATTATATAGGATTCTTCCACAGCATTTTCAAGAGTTAGGTTTAAGTTTCCTTCTGATGCTGTATTCATAGCAAACGATCGTACTTCTGACTGTCCTTTGATAACAAACCTTGCCTCAAAATGACTTGCTGCTCCTTCAGAACCTTCTTTTTCTCCATTTAGTGAAATTGTATAATTCCCGTTCGGAATATTTTCTAACTTAATTACATTGTAGGCCCAGCTTCTAGGTTTTAACGTTGCTGGGGGATTATGAGTGCCGATTAAACTTGTTCCGCTAAGGGTAAGTGCATAAGGTTTGCGATTAGAAAGGTCCGCAACATTATTGAGTTCTACCTCAGCTCTTTCAACTTGTTCTCTTGAAAGATAGTCAAAATCTAAAGTGTTTCTTGCTGCCCAGTTCGCAAAAATTTCTCGCAATTTTTCTGCGCCTATATTTTGATGATGATACTCTTGAGGACTTAAACTGGTTCCAGAATAGAAGCCGTCTGTTATCAAATTTTCTGCAACACCTTCTTGGCTCGTCATATAGTATAACCATGCCTGCATGGCGTATTGCCTCACTTGGTATAGCCAATCAGTAGGGTCTCCAGGCGCTTCATTATCAAAGCTATGCCAAAGTGCCAAGTGTGGATTTGAGGTCAATGTTTCAATTTCAACAAAAATATCGATAGCATCAGGATTTCTGCTTACGGCATACCATTGAGCTGTAGATTCAGTATACCACGCAGTATCGCCAGTATATTCAAATCCTGGGCTATTACTGGAATATTGAAATACATGAAAACCTTCGTGAAGTAGATTGTTAAAGTCTAGGTGCGCGCCTTCAGGCAAAGTCATGTAGGGTACTCCAAATTTATTAGTACCTACTCCATTGGCCCAGTCATTTGGCAAGTTGTCTTCTTCCCCATGATGTATATAGATGTTAAAGAGCACACCAGCAGCTACATTTGGTGGGTCTTTCATTCCTAAGTTGTTCAAACAATCTTGACGGAGCTTTTTAAATGTGTCTAGCATAAAACTAATATCATTTTCGTGATCAAAATTGGAATCCCACCATATGGCAAAAATATCGTCTTTAACTACGCTATATTCTTGTTCGTTGGCAAATTCTGATTGTAGTTTTAATTCTAAGGGATTGTTCTCAATTGCTTCTTGCTCTTCAGGATTAGTTTCGGTAGTAGGTGTTATTCCAATATTGTTGTCCTTACTACAGGAACTAGAAATGAGAATAAAAACAAAACATATTAGAAATGGATGTTTTTTTAGAATTTTAATAATCATTGTTGATGTATACATAATAAAGGGGTTTATTATACAACAAGTAAAAAGTAATTTACCCTATTTAATTATTAATTTAAAATTTCCACAAAATTAAGCCATGTTTATGAATTACCTTTGTAACCAATGAGACAGCTATTTGTTTGTATACTATTTTCTTCTGTCTTTTGTTTTTCTCAAGAAGATGAAAAGCTAACTAACTACACGTTTGAGGTTAGTCCGTTTTATGGATCCATAATTTTGCATAATACAGATATCAGTCATTTGATTACAGAGCATCCTGCTGGAATTATTCTCGGTTATAATCGAAAAACTTATGGTTCAGAAGAATGGGAAGAAGGGTTTAACTATCCTGATTTAGGTGCTTCCTTTATTTATCATAAATCAAACAGCAAAATTCTAGGCGATAACTTAGCTTTTTACGCACATTTCAATTTTTATTTTTTCAAACGTAATCTGCAATTTAGAATAGCACAGGGAATTTCGTATGCAACAAACCCCTATGATCGTGTTGAAAATTTTAGAAATAATGCCTACGGTTCAAAATTCTTGAGTACTAACTACTTAATGCTTAATTATCAAAAAGAAAATATCTTTGAAGGCCTTGGGGTTAATGCAGGTATTACGCTCATGCATTATTCAAATGGTAATGTAAAAGCACCAAATACATCAACCAATACTTTGGCTTTAACAGCTGGCTTGACATACATTCTTAAGCAAGATGAGCCAGATTATATTCGAAGAGAAAAAGTTAAAATTACTGAACCCATCAAATACAATTTTGCTTTAAGAGCAGGTATTAATGAAAGTGATAATATTGGAGCAGGGCAATTTCCTTTTTATGTTCTATCAGCATATGCTGATAAGCGGTTAGGAAGAAAAAGTGCAATTCAATTGGGGACAGATGTATTTTTTAGTCATTTTTTAAAGGAATTAATTCGATATCAATCCATCTCTTTTCCTGAGAATAATATTGCTGCAGATACTGATTTTAAAAGAGTTGGAGTTTTTATTGGGCATGAGCTTTTTATTAATAAATTATCTATTGAAACCCAGTTGGGTTATTATGTATACTATCCTTTTGATTTTGAAGGAAAGGTCTACAATAGATTAAGCCTGAAACGTTATTTCGGAGAAAAGGTTTTTGGTGTAGTAAGTTTAAAATCTCATGGAGCTGCTGCGGAAGCTGTAGAATTTGGAATAGGAATTCGATTATAGAAAAAGATATCAATGTTTAGAGTAAATCACTTAGTGGTAATTTTAGTTTCGTTGTTTTTGGCTGCGTGTAATTCTGACTCAGCTTCTGACTGTTTCCAAAATGCGGGTGATATAATCAGAGATGAGGTTGTAGTGACTGATTTTACGAAAATTACGGTTTTTGAAAATGTTGGATTGGTTTTGAAAGAAGGTCCCGATATAAAGGTTGAAGTTGAGACTGGGGAGTTCTTACGAAATGAAGTTGAAGTTACGGTAGTAGATGGAAGATTGCTTTTACGTGACACCAATGACTGTAATTATGTTCGTGCATATGGCTTAACAAAAGTGTTTGTAACATCACCTAACATTACCGAAATACGTAGTAGTACAGGTTTGAAAATAGAAAGCGACGGAGTGCTGAGTTACGAAAGTTTGGCTTTAATTTCTGAAAGTTTTAATAATACGGAGAGCGAAACAACAGACGGTGAATTTGATTTGGAGCTTGATACAGAAAATGTAAGTATTGTTGTAAATGGTATCACCTATTTCAAGCTAAGGGGCCAGACTGATTTTTTGAGGACGACCATTGCTGCAGGTGATTCACGTATTGAAGCTGAAGATCTGATCGCTCAATCTGTTAGTTTTGACCATCGTGGTTCAAATGATATAATTGTTAATCCACAAGTGTTAATTCAAGGAGAGATTCGTGGCACAGGAGATGTTATTAGTTTAAATCAACCATCCTCAGTTGAAGTTACTGAGTTGTATAAAGGACGATTAATTTTTAAAGATTAAGACACTCTTCAGACCGTTTTATTTAAATACGTTATGCGTAACCCTATTACCCAATATTTAAAAAACCTTTTCGCAAAAAAGCGAATTATTGGAAATGATACTCATCTTGACGGTTTGGTAAAAGTAGATGCGCTCCTCAATGATTTGATCAATGAAAAGAAAATACCTGGTTTGGCAATTTCGGTATCTAAAGAGGGTAAAACAATTCTTCAAAAAGGCTATGGTTATGCCGATTTAGAAAACAAAACTCCAATTGATGCCAAAAAGACCATTTTCAGAATTGCTAGCGTTTCAAAACCAATTGCTGCGACAGCCTTAGCCCATATGATTCATGATGGCTTGATAGATCTAGATGCATCATTTTATGACTATGTGCCTTATTATCCCAAAAAGAAATGGGACTTTACTATTCGTCAATTAGCGAGTCATACAGCCGGAATAAGAGGTTATAAAGGAGCAGAATACGGACTTAACAAAGACTATTCAATAAAGGATAGTATTGCTATTTTTAAGGATGACGACCTCCTTTTCGAGCCTGGGACAAATTATTTATATACCAGTTACGATTGGGTGTTAATTTCGTTAGCTATGGAAGAGGCTAGTGGTATTCCATTCGAACAGTATGTACGTGAAAAAGTTTTGAACCCGATGGGAATGACAGCCACTTTTGCCGAGGATGAATTAGAAATGGAGCCTAATCGTAGTAGAAATTATTCTAAAAATCGATTGGGTTTTAGAGAAGCTATTCCAGTTAATAATCGCTATAAAATAGCTGGTGGTGGATACTTGTCTACATCCGAAGATATTATGAATTTCGGAAAGGCTTATTTGGAAAATGAAGTCTTAGATAATGAAATTATAAGTCAGTTTCTTACATCTGAAAATATCAATGGAAATAAAACATATTACGGACTAGGATGGCAGGTAAGTCAAGATAAAAAGGGTAGGCCATATTACGGTCATGTGGGTAATGGTGTTGGAGGGTACTCTAATTTTTTTGTGTACCCTGATCAACAACTTGTTTTTTCAATTTTAATTAATTGCACTAACCCACAGGTTCAAGACGAATTAGATACTATCATAACTGTTATTATCGATAGCGATTTACGTCACTAAATACTACAATTAAAACTTCCTTTATTCAAGACTCACATCAAGATCTCCCGGAATAATATTTGTTCTATTTAGATTATAAATTAAAGGCTTTTCTAAGGAATCAAAGTAAAGTCCCCAAAATTTTGAATAAGGCGAAGTAAAAGATGGTAGTTTAACCAATTCAGTTAAATTAAGTAGTTTTTTTGTGTTGGCGTCTTCAAATACAGGAATATGAATTTCATTTGGTACAGAACCCATTAAAGTTGAATAAAATTCAAAATGGTAAAGAAGAGCATTCAGAATACCTTCCATTTCTTCAACAATACTTTTGTATTCAATTGAATTGATAATTATCGAGGTATTTTTAAAATAGAATGCAACCTCTTCAATATCAATAGATGTTTCAATTGACTTAGTAAGGTTATAAATGCAATTTTTAAATTTAAGTATCAATAAACTTACATTTGAAGATTGCTTGTCCTTTTTTAAAGTCATTTTCACCAATGATACAATTTCAGGAAGACTGAAGTTAGAATCAATTTCGATAGCAAGTTTGATAATAGGATCATTAGATGGGCAGATGACCACTTTGGTATCAGTAAAAAAAATTCTTCCTAGGTTTTTTTCGAAGGTTAAAATTTCATTAAGTACTTCTTCTTCGAGTTTGATGTTAGAGTGGTTTGTCATACACTAGTTGTTTTGGTTTTTAACTATCATATGTACATGCTGGTCCATAATACATAAGTAGGTTAGTTTTGAATTATTCACATAATATAGGGGACATGTTATAAAAATATAAAAAATAATCTATATATTGTAGAAAATATTTGAAAAAAATGATTTTAATTCAACTCTCCATTTTTCTTAAGTATAAGAACTTGAGTTTCAATAAGTTTGAAAAATCGCTTGATGTAAGTCATGGTAGTATTTCAAATGCTTTTAAGCATAAAAAAAATATTGGATCAAATGTTATTGAAAAGATATTAAGAATATACCCTGAAATTAGAGCGGAATGGTTGTTAAGAGGAGAAGGGGAAATGCTAAGAAGTAAAGTCTCTCTTAAAGATTCAAAAATCAAAAATGTAGACCAAGAGCTAAGTAGCGAATTAATAGAACAAACAATTAAATACTTTAATTTTGAAAATAAATTTGAGCTCCAGGCTTTTTTCAATCAAACGCAGGCATCTGACTCATTTAGTACATTAGAGAAAACTATTTTATCAACTTGGGAGAAAAAATATGGTCAAGAATTGAAAACGATTAAGTATCAACTCATGACCATATTTACTGAAAAATTAGATAAACAGCAAAGCTTAAAAAGCAATACTTTAAAATCAAGATCTAGTTAAGAAATTTTCCTAATCCCTGAAACAAATTCTAATTTGTAGTTTATTAGGTCGATTAAAAACTGATTCGTACAATCATTTCTAGTTTGGTTAAAGGCTTCTAAAAACTCTATCGTGTCTAAAGAGCTTTGGTGGTACTCAATAGCAAAATACTCTGCATCAATAGTTTGAGTGTATAGGTTGTTGAAGAAAATGATCATATTATCGTACCAATTCTTTTCATTAGTGAACTCACGAAGTTTTTGCATATCATTTGTTAGCCTTTTAATCCCTCCAAATTCATCAATTTTTTGAATCATTAATTCCTGTAGTCTCATTTTAAGTTGGTTTAGTTTGACATGGCTAGCGTCTATTGAAAGATATAAAAATTTGTGTTTTTCTAATATGATAATTATCATTTTTTGGCAAGTAAAATATATAAAACAGTATTTGGTTGTTGTAACTATATAACAATCATATATTTATGTTGAAAACTACTTGTTAATAAGTAGTAGTGAACATCTGTCTTTTCTAGCACTACTTCTTGATCAAACCGAAAAAATGAAATCGAGCAGGAGTTTTTTTAGTAGTACTTAAGGTTTCAAATTTGACTAGATCAAGATTCATTATATTTATAGAAATACTGGAATATTTTAAACTTCATTACCACAGTAATTTACATTAGATGAAAAAAGCAATCTTAATATTAGCAAGCCTAACGATTATTATGGCTTGCAAATCTAAAAACGAAGAGAAATTTTCTAATGAAATAACAAAAGTTTCCTTAGATCAGCAAGCCATTAAAAAATTTGATGTACATGCCCATTTTAAGCATGAGCGAGATTATCTACCTACTTTCTTCAAAAACTGGAATATGCAGGCTTTGTTGGTTGATGTTGCTATAGCTGATTCTGTTGGAGTAAATAGAAGTTGGGATAATTATGTAACTCACGCTAAAGCACAGCCAGATTTATTTTCGCTTTGTTCTTCATTGATAG
>CALLIG010000368.1 GCA_938009735.1 uncultured Flavobacteriaceae bacterium | reverse complement strand
ATAAATAGTGAAAGTCTTGAACTTAAAAAAAACAGCACAGACATTGTTCCGTTTGTGCAGAAAATTATTAGTTCAGCTAAGCATAACTATCCGAATAAGAATATTATTTATCATTCAGCTATTGAATCTGAAACACTTGATATTGATGAGTTTCATTTAGAGAATGCCATAAATAACCTTATTGATAATGCTGTGAAGTATGGAGGAGAAACCGTCAACATAACCATAAATAAAAAAGAAGAAAAGCTACATATATCCGTAATTGACAATGGTATTGGAATACCTGCTGCTCAGCATGAAAAAGTATTTGATAAATTTTATAGAATTCCTTCAGGTAATAAACATGATATTAAAGGGTTTGGAATTGGTTTGTATTACAGTAATAATATAATTTTAAAACATGGTGGCAAACTTGACTTGATTTCTACACCGAATAGCAATGAATTTAGAATTAGTATATGAAAACCAAAGCCAAAATCTTAATTGCCGAAGATGAAATCTCCTTGGCTACTATTCTAAAAGAAAGTCTCGAAACTCGAGATTTTGAAGTTATACTTTGTCCAAACGGTGAAATTGCTTTAAGTAAATTCAATGCTGAGCAACCCGATTTATTGGTTTTAGATATTATGATGCCTAAAAAGGACGGTCTAACTGTTGCCAAAGAAGTACGATCGCACAACAAGCACATTCCTATTATATTTTTAACAGCCAAATCACAAACCAAAGATGTGATTGAAGGCTTTGAACATGGTGGAAATGACTACTTAAAAAAACCCTTTAGTATTGAAGAGCTCATTGTTAGAATAAGCGCTTTACTTAATAGAAGCGAAATAAAACAATCAAATAGCAATTTAACTATAGGAGCTTATACCTTTAATTACACCAAACAAAAAATCTCATTCAATACTACAGAAACGCACTTAACGCATCGCGAAGCTGAATTACTCTTTTACTTATCTGAAAAACGAAACGAAATACTAGATCGATCTTGGATTTTGAAAAAAATATGGGGTGATGATGATTTCTTTAATGCCCGAAGTATGGATGTCTTTATTAGCAAACTTCGAAAGAAACTTAGCAAAGATAAAAATGTTGAAATTCTTAATGTGAGGGGTTTTGGCTACAAACTAATTTGCTAGTTAACGCAATCTGAATTTTTCATCGATATTTTACTTGCATTTGAACAACTATTTTTTCGGAAACTCGATATACTTTGTATATTGTCAGGCGTTTACATTTTGCGAGAAAGCTAACCATAATTCAGAATTTTAATATGCATATTGCAGTTGCAGGAAACATCGGGGCAGGAAAAACCACTTTAACTAAATTACTATCAAAACATTACAAGTGGGAAGCCCATTTTGAAGAGGTTGTTGACAATCCTTATTTAGATGATTTCTATACGCAAATGGAACGGTGGAGTTTTAATCTTCAAATATACTTTTTGAATCAACGCTTCCGTCAAATTCTTAAAATACGAGAATCTGGCAAGAGCATCATTCAAGATAGAACCATTTATGAAGATGCTTACATTTTCGCACCTAACTTGCACGCGATGGGCTTAATGACCAATCGTGATTTTACCAACTATTCTAGTCTGTTTGAATTAATGGAAAGTTTAGTACAACCACCAGATTTAATAATTTATCTACGTAGCTCTATTCCGAATTTGGTGAAGCAAATTCACAAGAGAGGTCGTGAATATGAGAATTCTATTTCAATTGAATATCTAAGCCGTCTTAACGAACGCTATGAAGCGTGGGTTCACGGTTACGAAAAAGGGAACCTTTTAGTGATTGATGTAGATGAATTAGATTTTGTAGATAAACCTGAAGATTTAGGACTTATCATCAATAAGATTGACGCAGAAATCAACGGATTGTTTTAAGATGATTAATTGCATTCTTGCCAGCACTTCAACTGTTTACGGAGGAACATATCTCGATTACCTTTTCGATTCGCTTCGTATTCTTTATAAGGATGCTCAGAAAATTGTCTTTATACCGTATGCAAGACCTAGCGGAATTTCACATGATGAATACACCGCGATAGCAAAATCAGCATTCCAAAAAATAGGCAAAGAACTTATCGGAATTCACACTTTTGATAACCCTATTGAAGCAATACAAAATGCAGAAGGTATTTTTACTGGAGGCGGAAATTCTTTTGTCCTTGTTTCTGAACTATACAAACAAAACTTAATTCCTGTTCTTCAAGAAGCTATCAAAAACGGAACACCATATCTCGGCACAAGTGCAGGAAGCAATATTGCAGGCATTAGTATTCGAACTTCTAATGATATGCCAATTGTATATCCGCCAAGTTTTGAAACCTTGGGTATTGTTCCATTTAATATTAATCCGCATTATTTAGATCCTCATGCTAACTCAAAGCATAAGGGGGAAACTCGAGAAACTCGAATCAAAGAATTTCATCAATTTAATACTATTCCGGTAGTGGGGCTTCGAGAAGGAAGTTGGATTGAAGTTCAGAAAAATCAAATCACTTTAAAAGGTGACGATTTTACTGCTCGTATATTTGAGCAGTCTAAAACGGCCTATGAGCTAGAGCCAGAGTCATCATTAGCATTTCTTAAATAAAGCCTTCTTCTTTCGCATGAACGATCGCATCTTCACTTTTTTCTACTAATAGAACAGGAGTCGTTTTATAATTTTCAACCAAGCCCTTTATACGTAACATTTTTCGCTTGTGTTTTACACTCCGAAGATATATTGCTACAATCTGGTCAGGGTATTGTTCTGCAATCTCCATATAAATATCAGCGTCATGCTCTCCACTATCTCCAATTAATATAATTGGAAGTTCAGGATATGTTTTCAGGATGTTCAATATTTCCTTTTGCTTTTGAGGCTTTTCCTTTCTGTTTTTTAAATTTCCGAAATCAGCAAAACTTCGCAAGAGAATCGGGCCTTTCGGAAAATTATTTTTCGTGAGAAATAGTTCTAAATATCGATACAAATTCCATGGACTATGACTCACATAAAAAATAGGATTTGATTCTTCTCCAGATACCCCGCGATGCAGCAAATGATAAAACTCAGCCGCACCTTCAAGAGGCAATCGTTTATCTACATTTTTAAAAAAGGTATTGAAAATTACGCGCCACTTGAATGAGGAGGCAACTCCTGTATGAATTATAGTATCATCAATATCACTAATCACTCCGAATTTCGCATGCTTTGATGGAATCAGAAGTTCACCAGGAAAACGATTTTCTTGTAAAATCTCTCTTCGTAGATTTTCATCGCCATATGAGATCTCATAATTTAACCAACCCTCTTCATTTGTCAAGGTATCTAAATTCTCAAGTGATTCGTTAATTATAAAATATCCGTTTTTGTCCGTTTTTCCAGTAAGCGTTCTTCCATCGGAGAGGGCAATAATAACTGGAGTACGCTTAATCTCATCAGTTTCAAATCGTTTTACAGAATTGACCAAAAGTTTAAAAAAGCCCTTTTGTGCCAGGTCAATTTCCTCATCCTCTAAGGCTCGTCCTCTGGCGTAGAAATGTGATTTACTTCCATAAGCTTGAAAAGCAATCAATTGTAATTTATCCTTTTTACCAAACCAGCTCATACGCCCAAAAATAAGCATCTAATGAACAAAAAGCGTGAAATACAATCGAAACTAGAATTAACTAACTCATTCGAAAGGGTAGTTCACTCATTAGCAAGCCAGCTTAGCTCATTTGTTGTTTTTTAACCACAAGATGAGCTTTAGATTTATGGAAACATCTGACAAGCCTAAAAACTAGCTATATCAATTCCGGATACTGATATGGTAGACTTGAAACGAATGTTAAACCATTCCGCCTGTAGGCGGACAAAAACCTTAAATGATGGAATTAAAAAAGAATCCAAAAAAAGACTTGACCCGCAATAGCGGAATGTACTTTGTTATCGGACTGACCATGGTACTCATGTTAACCTACGTTGCACTAGAATGGAAATCGTTTTATGGCAATGAGCTTTATGATGTTAGTCAAGTTATTGAAGTAGATATAGACGAGGAAATCGACTTGTTTAAAGTAGAGCAACCAAAACCTCCAGAAACGCCAGCAGCACCTGAGGATATTAAAGTAGTTGAAGACGAAATTGAAGTGGAAGAAACCGTAATAGAGTCTACAGAAAGTAGCGAGGAGGTAGAAGTTATGGAAGTTGACGAAGTTGAATATACTGAAGAACCTACTGATTTAGACATTCCATTTTCGGTTATTGAAAACGTGCCTGTTTTTCCAGGTTGTGAAAACGCAAAAGATAAGCGTGTATGTTTCAATAGTATGATACAGAAACATATTAGCAAAACCTTTCGATACCCAGAAATCTCGCAAGAAATGGGAGTTCAAGGTCGTGTGAGTGTCATGTTTACCATTCAAAAAGATGGCAGTATCGGAAACGTAAGATTGCGTGGACCAGACAAAAATCTTGAAAAAGAAGCGGCTAGAATCATTGATAAATTACCAAAGATGAAACCTGGTATGCAACGAGGAAATGCGGTACGAGTACC
>CALLIG010000367.1 GCA_938009735.1 uncultured Flavobacteriaceae bacterium | reverse complement strand
CTCTTTAGCGTTCTGAATTTTTTCTTGGCTTTCTAATAATAAAGTTGCTATTAAGTCAATGACTACCCCAGCGCATTCTCCAATTCCTATCGCTTTTTCATAGCGTGCTTCGGTTCCCCAATCGATAAAATCATCTTGTGTTAGATTGTCAATATCGGTTAGCGGCTTTAGAAAATCATAGAAATAATGTTCTCCCTTTTCTGCGTAATAATCAGCATAGCTGCTTCCTTTTCCATTGGCATCAAAATCATCTAAAATCAAACGCAATGCTTCTGGCCCTCTTTTACTTGGCACTTTCACCACCTTATCTGCAAAACGGCCTTCTCCGTTACCAATATTTCCTCCGCCTAATAATACCTGCAATGCAGGAGCAACCAATTTATCTTTGGTTCTTATACTCATACCCTGAAACCCGATATTGGCCATGTTATGTTGACCACAAGCATTCATGCAGCCACTTATTTTTATCACCACATCTGAGTTACTGATGTACTGCGGATATTCTGCTTTTATAACACGTTCTAATTCTTCTGCGATTCCAGTACTACTTGATATTCCTAAATTACAGGTGTCGGTACCTGGGCATGCTGTAATATCTAAAGCGGTATTATATCCCGCTTCAACGAAGCCTAATTTTTCAAGTTCCGTATAGAAAAACGGAATCAATTCTTCGCGCACATACGGAATTAGAATATTCTGCCTCAGAGATAATCGAATCTCCCCAGCAGCATATTTCTGAACTAAGTCAGCAAGCAATCTTGCTTTATCGGTATAAAAATCACCTAACAATACTTTGATGCCTATAGCTAGGTAACCAACTTGTTTTTGTTCAATTAAATTGGTGTATTTCCATTTTTCAAAGGCATGAACATCCTTAATTTCAACCTTTGGTACAATCTCATTGGCTATTTTTATTTTTGGATATGCTAGTGCATCGATAGGAATACTTTTATGCGGAACCGCGTGTTGCTCTTCTGCTAAGAGTTTTCTAAATCCATCTAGTCCTAAGTCTTTCAATAAAAATTTCAATCTAGCTTTTGCTCTACTTTTGCGTTCGCCGTAGCGATCGAAAACGCGAATCACTCCATCCATGAGCGGAATAATTTTATCAGAGGCTAAAAATTCAAATAGCACATCAGCATGTCTAGGTTGAGAACCTAAGCCACCTCCAATCATTACTTTGAAGCCTTTCTCTCCATCTTGGATTTTTGCAATAAAACCTAAATCGTGCATGTAAGAGAGTCCAGTATCAGCATCACTTGCAGAAAAAGAAACTTTAAATTTTCTACCCATTTCTTGACTGATCGGGTTTCTCAAAAAGTATTTAAACAAAGCTTCTGCATATGGAGAAACATCAAAAGGTTCATCCAGATCAATACCTGCGGTTTCACTCGCAGTTACGTTTCTAACTGCGTTTCCACAAGCTTCACGAAGGGTGACCTCATCCTTTTCTAGCTCTGCCCAAAGCTCTGGAGTGCGGTCCAAATCAACATAATGTATTTGTAAATCTTGACGCGTCGTGATATGTAATCGACCTGTCGAATATTCATCAGACACATCGCTAATTCGATGTAATTGCTTCGAAGTCACCTTTCCGTATGGTAGTTTGATACGAATCATTTGGACGCCTTGTTGGCGTTGACCATAGACACCGCGTGCAAGTCTCAGACTTCGGAATTTCTCCTCATCTAAATCACCCTCTTTGAATTGGCGTATTTTCTGCTCTAATTCAAGGATGTCTTTTTCTACTACTGGATTTTCTATTTCAGTTCTAAAACTTTGCATTTAAATTAGATTTTAGACTCTAGATATTATATACTAGATTTTTATACTATATCTATAGGATAACTTGGTTAATAAAACAACCTTCTCCTATTCCGATAATGACAATTAATATTTTATTGGATGAAACCTGCTCCTACAGTACTATTTGTTTGGGTGTCGATTAGAATAAATGAACCATTCGTTCGATGATCTTTGAATGCATCATAGAAAATGGGCTTATTCAGTTTAAAACTGACCTGGGCTATATCATTCATACCTAAAACCGTTGCACCTGTGTCAATACCTGAATAATCCGGATTAATTTTATGATGAATGGATGCTACTTTAGCTAGCACTTTATTGACTCCGTGTTGCACAATATATTTGCTACCTGTAGTCAATTGCTGTGAATCCATCCAAGAAATTGTCGCTGTAAATTGTTTTTCAATCGTTGGTAAATCATCTGCCTTAACCAACATGTCTCCTCTGCTCACATTAATTTCATCTTCTAATGTAATTGTAACTGATGAGCGTCTTGCGGCAGTTTCATATTTCTTATCATAGAAATAGATGTCTTTTATTTTAGATCTAGTTTGTGATGGAAGGGCAACAACTTCATCACCAACACTCAATTCACCTCCATAAACCTTACCTGCAAAACCTCTAAAATCATGAAAATCATCCGTCTTTGGCCGAACCACATATTGCACCGGAAAACGAGGTGTACCCACATTAGATACCGCAGCCATATCTAAACCTTCCAAATGTTCTAATAATGTTTGACCCTTATACCAGGGTGTATTCTCTGATACGTTAACCACATTATCACCTTTCAGCGCACTCACGGGAATGAATGTGATTTTTTGCCCTTGATAATCGCGCTTGCTCATCAACTGCTCAAAATCAGTTTTTATAGCATTGTATTTTTCTTCTGAAAAAGCGACCAAATCCATTTTATTAATTGCTACAACAACCTCCTTAACCCGCAATAGATTATTAATAAAAAAGTGTCGATTCGTTTGTTCAATTACTCCCTTTCTTGCATCAATTAAAATAATCGCTGCTTGTGAAGTTGAAGCCCCTGTTACCATGTTTCGAGTATACTCTACATGACCAGGAGTATCTGCAATGATGTAACTTTTATTGGCTGTTGAAAAGTAAATATGAGCGACATCAATTGTAATTCCTTGTTCGCGTTCTGCCACTAATCCGTCAGTTGCTAACGAGAAATCTAAATAATCATAACCCTTTTGCTTACTTGTCTTTTCAATGGCTTCCAATTTATCGGTAGTCAATGATTTTGTGTCATATAGTAATCGACCTATCAAGGTACTCTTACCATCATCTACACTTCCTGCTGTTGCTATTTTTAGTACTTCCATATTTATTTAGTATTCAGTTGGCAGCTACAGTTGGCAGTAGGATTCATTTTTGAACTGCCTACTGGTACTGAAAACTGCTTACTTTTAAAAGTATCCCTGCTGTTTTCTTTTTTCCATTGCTGCTTCTGATCGCTTATCGTCGATACGTGCTCCTCGTTCTGATATCGTTGAATCTCTAATTTCTTGCACTACAGATTCTATATCAGCTGCTTCTGAAAATACCGCTGATGTACAGCTCATATCACCAACTGTTCTAAAACGTACCATTCGCTCTAACACCTCTTCATCTTCTTCTTGAAAAACATAATCAGAATGAGACCAAATGAATCCATCTCTTAAAAACACCTTGCGCTTGTGTGCAAAATAAATAGAAGGAATTTCAATTTCTTCTTGAGCTATATAAGACCAAACGTCTAATTCTGTCCAATTAGAAATTGGAAAAACTCGTACATTCTGTCCCAATTCAATTTGCCCGTTTAGCATATCGAATAATTCAGGTCGTTGGTTTCTTTCATCCCATTGACCAAAATCATCTCGAACTGAAAAAATGCGTTCTTTAGCTCTTGCTTTTTCTTCATCTCTGCGGGCACCACCAATACAAGCGTCGAATTTGAATTCTTCGATCGCATCTAAAAGTGTAGTGGTCTGAAGGGAGTTTCGACTAGAGTATTTTCCAGACTCTTCTTTCACTTTGCCTTGGTCAATTGAGTCTTGAACATTTCTTACAATGAGTTCTAAGCCTAATTCTTTCACCAATCGATCTCTAAATTCTATAGTTTCAGGAAAATTATGACCCGTATCTATATGCATCAAGGGAAAAGGAATTTTAGCTGGCCAAAATGCCTTTTGTGCCAATCGCACTAATGTTATAGAATCTTTACCACCAGAAAACAAAAGCACAGGCTTTTCAAATTGAGCCGCCACTTCTCTAAAAATATAGATGGCTTCATTTTCTAGGGGATTAATATGTGATGTATCCTTCATAGGATTAATTTTTCTTTATTTGTTAGTCAAACTTTTTAGTCTACTTCATCATTTTACAAAAAATCAGAATCAAGAGCCAAGAATCTAGACTAAGAAATTTTAATATTTAGTCTTTTTTATTGATTCTAAAAGCGCAGCGGTCTTTCATCTTTTTTCTTTCAGCACAGCGATCTTATTTATTATGCGTGTAAACCGCATTCTCGGTTTTCTAAAACCTTGGTTGGGTCAAAATATTTATGCTCATTCGGTAAATTTCGTTGTCTTAAATAGGTGTCAAGTTTAGCATCATCCCAATGATAGAAAGGACTTACTTTCAATACTCCGTCTTTGCTCAAACTTAAAATATCAAGGCTATCACGATGAGCCGTCTGACCTTTTCGCAAATTTGTAAACCAAACATCAGGTTGATGCGCACTCATCGCTCTTTTAAAAGGCTCCAACTTTACTTGCTCAGTAAATATTGCGTGTTTAGGATCATCAATTTGTGGAATTCCTAATACCACATCTCTATGCGCTGTAGTTTGTTTAGGCACGTATAAATCAATGTTTAAATCTAATGTGTCGATAATTTCTTCGGCATGTTTATATGTGTTTGGAGTATTATAGCCAGTATCACACCATACTACAGGAATATTATTTTTAACCTCAGAAACCGCATGTAAAATAGCAACTTCGTATGGGCGAAAATTTGTTGTAACAATAGCTTTCTTGGCATTCTTAACTGCCCAAGAAATAATTTCAACAGGTGGTATGCCTTTGAATTGATGATTTAATTTTGCGATTTGTTGTTCTGTAAATGCCATGTTTCTTTTTTTATTTACCCCACTTTATCATGTTCCAAATACGTTCGTGAAAAAAGTACAATACCATTTTGGTCAAAAAATCTATCGATGCAATTGAGGCTGCCAACGATATCTTACCAGTTAGCAAATAAGATATGATCAAAGTGTCAAGCGTACCAATTACGCGCCAACTTAAAGCTTTGGCAATACTGCGAATTGGTTTCTCAGATTTCTTATCGTCGTCAAAGGTTGTTTTCGTTGCCTTTTTATCTAGAATTAACTGATCAGTAATCATAATTTTATAAAATTCTATTACCCTATAGATTTAATAGGATAATCAAAAATAGAATTAATTCACTACACTAAACGTTAAAACAAATACAAATTATATAATTACCCTATAGATTTAGTAGGATAATAACAAAACACCTGATTTATTGCAAATATCGAAATGAATTGTAAGATTTACTTTGAATTCAGTAAGGAAGAATTAAGGAGGTGTTATAAGACTAGGAGTTGTTCTAAATTAAATCAGCGAGCGTACTATTTCTATATACAGCAAGATTAGCATCTCTAACTTTTAACATCAATTTGTTGACCGAGCAAGATTTCTCATCAGGACAATCATCGCATTTTTCATAAAAATTCAAACTTACGCAAGGCACCATAGCAATCGGTCCTTCTAAGACGCGCATCACATCTGTCATCAAAACCTCTTTGGGTTCTTTAATCAAATAGTATCCCCCACCCTTTCCTTTTTTAGAACCGAGAAATCCGGTTTTTCTTAGAGATAAGAGAATACTCTCTAGAAATTTCTGTGATATGTTTTCTTGCTTTGCTATCTCTGCAATCTGAACAGGCTCTTTCACCTTTTGAGAAGCAAGGAAAGTGAGTGCTTTTAGTCCGTATTTTGTCTTTTTGGAGAGCATAAGGCTAAGATAGGAAAATTTGATACAGTTGATTATAATAGATTCTTTTCAACAACTTATTCTAGTTAGATGAAATTCCATTAAAAATTAAACGGGTAAGTTGTTTTTCTATCTCGAGTGAATTAATCTTTATAGTGCTATCTATATATTTTTTATAAAGCCATCGAAGAGCCGCCAGTATAGTTGCTGTAGCTATTTCAACATCTATATTTTCAAATTGATTATTATCAACACCTTCTTGAAAAAGAATCTTGATCTTGTTTTCATACTCCTTTCTACGCTGAATGAATTCTTGAAGTTTAGGTGCTTTCAAATTACGCCATTCATTAACAAGCAAAGCCTGTTCATAGGGCCGCTTTGATGTAATTTGTATATAGGAGGAAACAACTAAGTGCATTTTTTCTTTAGGATCGTATGATGAATCTAAAATCTCATCCAATGAATCATGAAATTCATCTTGCATTCCAAACAAAAACGTTTCTAATAATGCATTTTTTGAATCGATATAGTTATATACATTGGCAACTTCAAAATTGAGTTTACTAGCTATATCTCTCATGGTCGTAGCCTTGAAACCTTTTTCATGAATAAGCTTTAGTGATTCTGCAAAAAACCTTTCCTTTTTTGTGTTTTTTTTCATCGTAACAAAGCTAAAGTCTATAAACGGAAGATCAGTTAATAAATATTTGAAGACTATTAACAATTGTATATATTTACCTTAACAATTGTTAATGTAAATATACAAAAATGGAATTCAACCAAACAGTATTGCCTAAAAAGCTTTTTGCCTGCTGGCATCCGGTTGGCTATAGCAACGAAATTACATCTGAAAAGCCCTTCGGCACCTTTCTTTTAGACCAACCAATAGTCTTATGGCGTAGTTCTGATAATGAGGTTCAGGCAATGCGCGATGTTTGTATTCATAGAGGAACAGCTCTTTCCTTAGGTTGGATTAAAGATGATTGTTTGGTTTGCCCATATCATGCATGGCAATTTGATAAAAAAGGAGATTGTGTAAAGATTCCACAAGCCCCAGATGCCGACATTCCAAGTAAAGCGAAAACGCCAACGTATCATTGTCAAGAAAAATTTGGACTGGTTTGGGTGGCATTAAAGAAACCTGTCTATGACCTTCCTGATATTCCTGAATATGAAAACGACGATTGGAAATTAGTCAATACGGGTCCTTTTGATTGGAAAAGTGATAGCTCAAGACAAGTCGAAAATTTTACCGATTTCGGACATTTTCCATGGGTACACCCGAGTCTTCTTGGCGACCCTGAACGACCAAAAGTACCAGAGTGTAAAGTAACCGTAAAAGATTCCGTTTTACACTACTCAGTAGTTCGGCCCGAAGCAACAAATAGTGATGACTTTCCCATATTTGCAAATGATGATGTTGTGAAACCTGAGCGTAAAAGTGTCTACGAGTTACACCTACCATACACAATAGTCTTACGGCTAGGCTGGGGTGGCGACAAAGGCATGGTCTACTTTTTTACTTCGCAACCTATTTCACACAATAAATGTCGTGGGTTTTGTATCATTGGTCGTAACTACGATCATGATGAACCAGATACCGTTTTACAAGAATTTGAGCAGGTTATTTTTGATCAAGACAAACGCATTGTTGAGTCGCAACGCCCTGAACAAGTTCCTTTCGATTTTACCGAAGAGTTACATTTGAAATTTGATGCGGTTGCAATGAACTATCGAAGAGCCATGAAAAAGCAAAAACTTGCTTTTGATAGAAAAGGCTATCTTTCTGGTTTAGACACTACGTCTTTAATAACAACCCTTCAAATATGAAAACCCATTTTTCAACCGTCTTATTTTTACTTAGTTTTTTACTCGCTGGTGCTCAAAGCCAAATACTAATTAAAAATGTCGATGTTTGGGATGGTACTAGTAATAAGTTAAATAAAAACGTTAGTGTTCTCATTGAAAATAATTTAATTGCAGCTGTTGGCAAAAACCTTGCTGAACCCAAAGGAGCTAAATTAATTGATGGAGGCGGCAAAACATTAATACCCGGATTATCAGATGCTCACGTTCATTTATCAGCTACAATGAGCGATAAGGAAACTAGAAATGAAGCTCATTGGATGTACACCTCCATTCGAACAGCTAAGGCGGCAGAGAATTTTTTAATGCTTGGCTTTACCACAGTCCGTGATTTAGGAGGTCCCGTTTTCGGAGTAAAAAGAGCTGTTGATGAAGGCTTGACACCTGGACCCCGAATTTATCCTTCAGGAGCTTATATTAGTCAGACTTCCGGCCATGGCGATTTTCGTAGTGCTAACGAGCCAAGTGTATTATTGTCTGGCGGCCAAATGCATACATCAGATGCTGCTCTTGGTTGGTCTTTTGTAGTTGATGGAGTACCCGAAGTACTTAAAGCAGCTCGAGAAAACCTGAGAAAGGGAGCTACTCAACTTAAAGTAATGGCAGGAGGAGGTATTTCTTCTGATTTTGACCCCATTCATTCGGTGCAATTCACGGTTGAAGAATTGGAAGCCGCAGTTCAAGCTGCCGCTGACTGGGATACTTATGTCGCTGTTCATATTTATGAATCAAAAGGAGCTATTCGGTCTTTAAATGCAGGTGTAAAGTGTTTAGACCACGGACATCTAATCAACGAGGAAACTATAAAATTAATAAAAGAAAAAGATGCTTGGCTGGTGCCTCAAGCTTTCTGGAATGATACCCCTGCAAGTTTTTGGGTGCCAGGGAGTGATAAGATTCCTGATGCTTTAAGTAAAAAAATAAAGCCTGTTTTAGAGGGTACTGATAACGTTTTCAAATTAGCCAAAAAGTATAATATCAATGTAGGTTTTGGTTCAGATGCTTATGGTGATTTAGGCTATGAAGCTTATGCCTTAACTGAATTTACCTCGCGAGCCAAATGGTATTCACCATTAGAAATATTGAAACAAGCCACTTCAGAAAACGCTCGGCTATTTTCCCTTTCAGGAAAATTAAATCCGTATACAGAAGGTAAAATAGGGGTTATCGAGGTAGGTGCCTATGCAGATTTATTGATATATGATGCTAACCCATTAGAAGATATTACGATAGTAGCTCATCCTGAAAAAAACCTAAAACTGATCATGAAAGATGGGAAGATTTATAAAAATGAATTGTAAATCTTATATTATGGTTTAGAAGGTGTTCTTTTGAAAAATACCTCACATTAATACTTACTGCGGCTGTTGACTGTAATTAATAGTTTTTCTGTTTGATTTTAGCAAACCATTAAAAACTCAATAGTGTCGCGTGAAGTAACTTGACAACATTCTTTGTTTAAGTCGAACAGAAATTATCCCTACATTTAAAAATAGTTTAAAACCAACACCTATTGAAAACACTTACCAAATACTGGTTTTTAGAAGGATTCAATCTTTTCAGAAAATTAGGAATGCCCACCATGATGAAAATGTGTGATCTACTAGAAATGGAAACGATTGACAAAGGCAGCACCATAGAGATAGGATCACGTAATAAAAAGTGTGTGTTCTTTTTAAAAAAAGGAGCTGTAAAAATAGTAGACTCCGATAATGACACTACCAAATACATTGTAAAAAAAGGAAATATTTTTGGTGAACTTTCTCTATATGACAAAGAAGCAGCATCCAAAGAAATTGCGATCACTCTTGAAGATTCAATTATATGTTACATAGAATCTGAAATGATGGAAGGACTAATGGAAAAGCACAAATCATTAAAAAATGGCGTCCTTAAAATTTATGGTTTGCGAATTCGAAAATTAGAAAGCAGATTACAAGATCTTTTATATAAAGACAGTAAAACAAGAATTGAAGAATTCATAAGCTCTTTTATCGAAGAATTCGGTGTAGATAAATTAGATAGAAAAGAAGCTAAAAACTTATTGTCTCACAAAGACATCGCAAATCTCACCAATAC
>CALLIG010000366.1 GCA_938009735.1 uncultured Flavobacteriaceae bacterium | reverse complement strand
TATTTGACGGCTTTTCCTTTAATAAGTACTCTGTCCTTATCTAATTGACACAACAATTCTCCTCCACGATTAGATATTTGTAAAGCCTTGAATTCAGTTTTATTTAAGCGATCTGCCCAAAAAGGTACAAGCGTACAATGAGCGGAACCTGTTACTGGATCTTCAAATATACTTGCTTGTGGTGTGAAAAGTCTAGACACAAAGTCAACACCTTCTGTCTCGCTTTTGGCGGTTACAATTATACCACCGGGGTCTATGTTTATTTGATTGATTATTGCAATGTTGGGGTTTATATTTTTGATGTCATCTTCCGATTTATAAACTAATAGATAATCTCTCGCTTTCCATATCTCTATTGGCTGAATATTTAATCCGTCACTTATTATTTTGGGCAAACTTGATTTTTGGGGAGGCCTTGAAGGAAAATCTAGTTCGTAATAGTCATCAACCTTTTTGATCTTTAAAACGCCACTCTTAGTTTCAAAAAATACTTCATCACCTTCATAATCCATTTCTTCAAATATTACATATGCTGAAGCTAATGTCGCATGTCCACATAGATCCATTTCTATCTCAGGAGTAAACCACCTTAAATGAAAATGATTGTGAGTTAATGGAATGAAAAATGCGCTCTCAGATAGATTATTTTCCTTCGCAATGTTTAGAAGGGTTTCATCTTCAAGCCAATTGGATAAAGGACAAACCGCTGCTGGATTTCCGCCAAATAATTTGTCAGTAAACGCATCAATTTGATATATGGGTATTTTCATTTTAGTGATTTCTTTATCAGTGCAATCGCCCAAGCATAGTGGCTAGAAGTATTTGAAATTAGATACCCTCCGAGGGTAGTTGTTCCTGTCCATTTATATTTGTTCTCTTCATATATTTCTTCGTCAGTATGCTCGCTTATTATTTTTTGAACATTAGCAAACGAGATATCTAAAGATTTCTTTATCGTTTCAAGTTCCACATTTTGATATTCCTTCCATATCTCCTTGTTCAATCCAAGTAAGTTATTCCAAGTATAACCCTTTGATGGCATATCCGGCATTTCTCCATTCATTCCCACTTTATACCAACCCAACAACATTAAATGCCAATGGTGTAAATGTGCCAAAACATCTCTCACATTTCTATTCAATGTTCCTTCCGGAAATTTCCTTTCAATTTCTTCTTTAGAATACGAATTGACCAAATTCATCAACTTCTTATAGTTGTTTTGGCTTAATTCAACCAGTTCAGCTTTGGTTTTTGGCTCTTGCATTTTGTTTCTATTTTGTTGTAAGATAGCGGATGATTGTATTTATTGCTTTTTAGGGGTCGCTAACTTCCCATTTGTATCGATCGAAGTTTTCTTTATCATAGTTAATGGGCTTAAATGTTTTTTCATCATATTCGATTTCATTTATAATTAGATTGTCTTTAAAGCTCGGATTCTTTTTATAGAACTTGTCAATTGGATAATCATGGTGAAGTCTGAACTTAATGATTCTTCGGTAATCAAATTCTGACCAATCGTACACATAAATATGCTCAGCCTTTATTGGGAGATCTGGGAGATTAGTATATTTAGTTATCTCTTTGAATTGTTGATATGACATTGAGTCACATTCGAAGCCCCATCCTGCGGGACCGAGTTTATTTGTTTTGTCATATAAGATAGTTCGCGTTTCGTAGTTCAACACTCTATTGGAAATTGCTCTTGTAGTATATTGACAAATTATATAGGAATTAATCAATAAGAATACACATAGAAATATTGTGTTAGGTTTAATAGGATGAAATTTAGTTTCAAGATTAATTTTACTAATAACAATTTTTGAAGTCTTATATGCTAAAATTGTATGCAGAAGTATTTTAGTGAATTCGTATTTATAAGTAAGAAAACTTGATGTTTTTAAATAGAGTCCATCAATCCAAATCACCATTAACAGTATTAAGCTTGAAATTGTAAGAAGTAATATGATTCTTGGCTTACGCTTCATTTCTTTTTTTGGTTATAGCTAACGTACCTGTGATATGAGGTAGATATAATCTGATATCAATTGTTTTGGTACGTATTTTATTTTAATTCATTTTACTGGTGCCTTAATGTTTGGATTTAGCAAGATTTTTAATGACACATTTGTCCTTATCTTATCGTAAGCTTTTGTTATTGCATTTAATATTTCACTTAATCTATCGACTTTTTGCTCATCATTCAAGTTTACTATTATGATTAATTTCTCCGAATTCAAACAATAATTAGAATCACTTTCTACATTCATAAAATCTTTTTTGAATAACATATCGAGTTCCTCTAGTGAGTATTCAAGATCATTTTTTGTTGCAATCCCATTGCTATCAATACTTATTATATCTCTTTTTAAAGGATCCCACTTGGTTATTTCACACTGATTGACAGGAAATAATTCTTTATAAATAGTTTCATCCAGAAATCTAAGTTTTACCGAATTACCAGAACATATTTTATTTAACATGTTTGCAATAACTTCACTATACTTTTGTTGAGAATTAGTCAAGTTAATTGTGTCAATTTTAGTGATATTAGATTGGCTTTTATTATATCTAATAGGCTCAAGTTTATTATTTAGACAGCTGCTAAAGAATAAGATAAGATATATTAGCCAAAAAAATGTCGCTTTATTCATCGCAAATTTTGATGAGATCTCGAATGTAATAACTACAAAGTTTGTTCTTTATACTACACAGCACTACTGAAACTAGAAGTGCCGTATATTTCTGTTACATACACCACAAATGCTCCCTTAAAAATACCCATTAATAGCTAGCTGCCGCATTTCGACTATAATGTAGGTATATTATGAGTATTTGATTGTAGAATCAGTCTTTTGATACAAAAATTGGATGTTTTATTGATTTTCTAGTTGCTATTTGCAGCGTTTAGCGAAAGCTTGGTAATTGTATAAGTAAGGAAGTGTATTTCCTGAAATTAAAACTCAATTATGAAGTATTCAGCAATGTTCTTAATGTTTTGTCTTAGTT
>CALLIG010000365.1 GCA_938009735.1 uncultured Flavobacteriaceae bacterium | reverse complement strand
GAACAATTCCAGATTTTATTGATCAAGATTATATCTGGTGGAAGAAGTTTGACAAAACAATGCCGGACTTTGTGAACATGAAAAACCCGGAGGACTACAAATTCTTAAGTGATCAGGTATTAGCTAAAAATTTAAGTGAGATTTTGAATCAATCTGAAAAACCAACGGAAGCAAAGGTTTTAGAAATTTACGAACAGACAGAAGCAAAACATAAGACCAATGAACATATGTTCTTTGCTGAATTATATAAGAATATTCAAAAGTCATTTCCATTTTTCTCTTCTAGAGATATTCGAAATATTCAGAGTGCGATATCATTACGCTTGACGGATTTTGACCTTCCTGAAGATTGGTTTGAGAATCCTGAATTGTATTTCAAAAAAGATTACGATACCAAGTTTGACATGCTCAAAGAGTTAATGAAATCGAATATGAAGGGACTTGATTTTTCTGATATTCGAAGACAAGAAACGGTTCGATATTTAGATAATGTAGCAACGATCGCTGATACCGATTTCAAACGAAAAGTAGATGGTCGGGTGCATGATTTAAATGTTCAGATGGCTGCTAGTAAATTATTCGATCAAGGAAAATAATGGAGAAACTAAGGGCCGCAGGTTTATTTGGTGGAGGAATGGTAATGCTCTCAGGTTCATTAGCCAAGCGCTATAACGAGTGCTTAGCTATGTTGGGGGTAACACCTACGAAACTTAAAACTTTTTCCGTTGACGGCATGGGTTGGAGTCCGGAGTTAGCTGTAGAAAAAAAAGACAATTATTATTTAAATACGGGCGAAGCTAATGTAAACGCGATAATTATTTCTCCACAACAAAATGGGCAGGCTGTTCATATGCCGTCACACAGTTTTGATCGTGATGTTATGAATGCTGTTTTTGCTGCTTATGGGCGTGAAATTCGAGATATTACTAAAGATTCTGCGCTAGTACTTAATCTTGATCAAAACATAGATGCATTCTTTGAGCCTTTTGACCTTTTGCGATACAATGAAATAGAAGTCACTTTTTCGTTGCTGAATGAACTAGATAAAAAGCAAATGGAGCAGCAAGCCTTCATAAATTTGTTCAAACGAAAAAACAATTTTATTGATCGCGATGTACATCTGCAAATTCTAAATTCAGCAAAAGAATACGGTGATCTAAGAGGTAGAAAGTTGAGTCTTGACCCAATAAAACTTAAAGTAGGCTCTTTTTATACGCGTGCTTTTGGGGGTGTTTTTGTAATGAAAGAGTTCTTAAAGAAGATTTTGGTTTTTGAAGATAAAAAAGTATTCAAAAGCGCCATCAATGATACAGCACATGATATTTTATTATTTCACAAAGATCATGACGAACTAATAGATGCACTTATCAAGAACTTACTTTTGAAAAAAGATTTCAAAAGTGCTTTGCGTACTCCGAGATATGATCGGATCAAAAAGCATGTTTTTATTGAGAATACTAAAAAATTGGAACACCCTATCAATGAAATTTTAGACAGCCATTTTCTGTTTAAAAAGTATCTTAACAAACTGCCAATTGAGGTTCAAAAAAGAATTTCAGGTGTTGAGTTATATTATCAACGCTTAATAGTAGATAAGAATTTGAAGATTGAGGAGTATGTAGATGAAGATTTTGTAAAGATTTTGCATGAACCTCATTCATCACTTAAACAAGAAGAATCAGCATTGGTTTGGAAGTTAATTTCTAAAATCATACCGAAAGACCCTGTACATTTATATTGGTATGACAAAGAACAGTTTTATAACTTATATGCAGATTGGCAAACAGGATATCAAGATTGGGTAATCGCAGAAATATTAGAAAACAATAAAAAACAAGGCTTATGACACTAGAAATCATTGTATTTGTATGTGCTGTTCTTTTCGGAATAGTTTGGTATTGGCGTGAATCGAAGAGTAATAAGATGTATCGCGTGGCGAATAAAATCACGCATGCAAAAGACCTGCAAATGAAAGCGGATAATAATAAAGGCTTTATTCATCAACAGCCCTTTTTGATTCGTTTGGTATGGGTTACTTTATTATTTGTTTTGGCGGCCGGCGTGGTCACGTTCGTTACACCTTTTAATGGCTTTTTTGTTCAATATTTCGCTTCAGCTATCGTAGGTACATTAATTGGCACATACATCGCGTCTGCTGTAATTATAGCAAAGGATAGTACAAGCAAGGAGAATTTAGAAAAGGCATTTGATAA
Organism: uncultured Flavobacteriaceae bacterium; assembly: GCA_938009735.1. Classification (GTDB taxonomy): domain Bacteria; phylum Bacteroidota; class Bacteroidia; order Flavobacteriales; family Flavobacteriaceae; genus Maribacter_C. The sequence continues at coordinate 1,463 of CALLIG010000365.1, read as the reverse complement.
AGGAAAAGATTTTGTTGAGGATCTTGTTGAAGGCGATGAACAAGTTGTCGAAGAAACTAAAATAAAGGAAGCTGTTGAGCCAGAACCTGAAGTTGAGGTAAAAAAATCGGCAAGAGATCGATTTAAGGATAAGGGGATGATTAAATAGTACATAGAAATTAAAAATTGAATATTATAAAATAGGAGTACTTATTACTTAGTACTTTATACTTAATACTCCAAAAGATGATAAAATCATACTGGCAAAAAGGAAAAAAACAAAAACGTATTGTCGTCATTTTGGCAATCATATTGATCATCGCATTATTCTTTCTTCGAGATGATTACCAACCGGCATTGCTATTTGTTAGAAAATATATCTTCATAATTCTGTTAGCAATAGCGTTTTTATGGTTCACACTATCAAAGTTTAGAAGTGCTGCTAGTTCAGGGCGACGTATTTTAATATTAGTAGGAATTTTTGCCTTTTTCGGCACGCTTTGGTTCTTCGGATGGAACTTGAAATTGTACAATTACATGCAGACCTACAATGTCTATAAAAATTTGAACTTGGAAGAGTTAGATGAACTTCCGTTGACTCAAAACGAGCGTATACAGCCCTTTAATAATATTGTTACGATGGCCTATGAATCGATTGGAGAAACGCAGGAGGTTTCTTTGCCACAACTGGTTCGAGTTGATAGTACAAATCAATGGACAATGGCTGTTCAGCCAGCCAAAGAATATACTTGGCAACGAATGAACGATAATACCGAAGAAATTTTCATGGTGGAGAGTACATCTCCATTTCCTAGGTTTTCTAATGAGAACCGAGTGCCTGTTACATTTTCAATAGGAGAGTCTTTGGCTTTTAGCCGTAACACCTACAATGCGGTGGTGCAGCGCTTCAATATTTTTCAATTGTTTACTATGGAGCCTAGTGATGTTTTTTACATGAAGAATGATGATAATCAATGGGTGCAAGTCGTGAATTTAGTGAAGTGGAAGGGCTTCTTTTTTCCTTATCCCACCTATGGTGGAGTAATGGTTGTCAATTCAGGCGAACATGACACCAAAGATTATATTGAACGAGTTACTATTGGAAAGGGAACTTACATCGCACCAGAAGAAATTGAGAATTATCCGTATTTGAAAGGTCAAAACACCGTTGCAGAACGCATTTCACAAGTACAAGCGCAATCACTTCAGTTCTTGGGCGGATTTACAGATCCGTTACCATGGAATATGAAAACTGCGGTGAAAATTCCGGAGTTGCAAGAAGATCAAAACCAGCAACCTTATGTTACCGATTTTGATTTTGAAGGTATGAAAACGGATGCAGTTGACGGACTCTATCATTGGTTCGGTTTAGAACCTATTGGTGATGAGCGAACGAGTTTGGCTTTTAGTGTAATGATTCCTGCTGATGGCACACAAAAATTATATTATTATGACCATGCTTCTAAGAAAGAGGGTTATGCAGG
>CALLIG010000364.1 GCA_938009735.1 uncultured Flavobacteriaceae bacterium | reverse complement strand
ATAATCACCCTTGCGTTTTTGCTAGCCATTACTCTAGTAGCTTCTTTGCCTAGGCCGCTTGAGGCGCCAGTGATGATCACTACCCGATTGCTCTGATCTGGTATATTGTCGATGTTCCATTTAGGTTTTGCCATAATATTTTTTCAATAAAATTAGATATCCAAATAAATTTAAACATGCTGTTGTTTGATTTCTTTACCTGCCATATATCCAAAAGCGATTGTCAAAAATCCCCTTAACCCATCAATGAGCAATGCTTGAGCATCACCCGATGTTATAGTAGCATATACCCCAAATGTGAGCAAGAATACTCCACATATGATACCCAAAGTCACACCTGATAGATTGGCTTTTTTAGTCCACATAGCACTTACTATCATTAGTGTTGTGAGTAATAGAAGGTATAGACCCAAAGCGTTGCCCAATACATCAAGCTCCACACTATAGCTAATACCAAAACCACTTTCCAAAGCAGTAGGTAGGTCAAATAATAGGGTAAGTCCAACCAGCAACTCTAGAAGTGCTTGTAAGCATAAGGACCAGATAAAAATACGAGTCCATGTTTTCTTTCTAGGTTCAATGCCTAGATTTGATGTCTCTGACATGTTGTGCTATTTAACGATTCTGAATAGCACAAAATTAAGGAGTAGACTCCTGCTGATTTTATTCAAATCGCAGATATTTGGATATATTTCACAGAAGTTGTGGTGTTTTGGTTTTAAACTTGTGGATTATTGTTGCAATGGCTGAAGGGCAAGTTTGGGTATTTGTATTAATTTGTTGAACACCAGGACTATCGTTTCTTTATATTTTATAAATATTTCTAAATTAAATTTTAAGTATTTTTGTAATTATAAATCACTATCAATGAAAGTATTATTAGATGTTGAGGATAATCAAGCCGACTTATTCATAGAGATGGTTAATGATCTAGAATATGTAGATGTGTTGAAAATGATAGAGGGAAAAGAAAAAGACGAATCTGTAAAAACCTTGAAGGAGTCTTTTGATGATATAGCTTTATATAAAAAAGGTGAGTTACAATTGAGGTCGGCCCAAGACTTACTCAATGACTTATAAAGTCATAATCACAAGACCTTTTGAACGGAGGTTTAAAAAACTTAAGAAGAAGCATCAATCTATAGGTTCAGACCTCCGAAAGGTAGTTGATATATTAACTACAAATCCCGACTTAGGCATTGCGATGGGTTCTAATTGTTATAAAATTAGAATGTCTATCACCTCTAAAAATAAAGGAAAATCAGGAGGGGCAAGAGTCATTACGTATTGTAAGCTTGAAGACGGTGAAGTATTCTTGTTAGATATCTACGACAAATCAGAACAAGTCTCAATCTCTGATACCGAACTAAAATTTTTACTTAAGTTTTTATCGAGATAATATCAACCAATCGATATGTCCCATAATCAACTAAAAGTGGACATTAATACTCTGATGTGACCAAAAAATTGGATTATTTGGACACGTGATTTCGATATGTGTAAAGTATAGTAGTGATTACCCCTATAAAAACTACATCATACCCGCCAAATCTATAGGACGATAATTACTTCCTTCTGGGATCAATTCTTGGAGATATTCAAACTGTTCTGTATTCAAGATAATAAGGGTACTAGACTCATCCATAAATAAACCATAGACGCTACCGTCAAAATTATGTTCCTCAAGTAGTTGGTTCGTAAGTTTAAATCCAGAGTTAAATGCTGAACCCCACTCTTCGACTCCAGGAGTTGAGTATTTCTTACCATTTATCATGATCTCACGCTTGGTATATGTCGATGATGCCTCATCAAACTCTTCGATACATGCACCGACTTCCAAGTCAATCCCGTAGTTGCTAAACAACTTAACCAACCCTTTAACATGAGACTCCAATCCATCAGACTCATAGATAGACTCTGCATCAATACTAAAAATCCGATTGAGACTATCATATGGAAAACTGATGCGACCATTGCCTTGATATCCACTAAAAGTATCTTTCTCAGCATGATCAGAATCGGCATACTTGAAGTATCCTATTGCCTTTAGTTTTTCGCTAACTGATAATCTGTCTTTATTCATTTTGTTGTTTTAGAGTGGTAGTTGTACTTATATCGGATCTTGATTTTATAAGTTCACTTAAGAGCTTACGCAAATATGCAAAATATCATATTGAATCGTAGCGAGACGCTACGACTATCTGGGGATCTATATTGTTAGAGTTGGGGTACGTATTGAATCGTAGCGGAACGCTACGGCTATTTGGAAGCAGCTTGGTACAGTAACTATAACTATTGAGATTGTAATTTTTTGTTTACATCTTGTTTTCCTATGATTGCCATTATTTCCACAACATTGCCATTAACCTTAAAGAATATGCTATCGGCACCGCATACGCAACGTCGATAATTTTCTTTTATGTAATAGACAGATTCAAAAGAAAGTGGTCTTTCTGCAATAGCGTCAAAACAATCAAAGAAATTATTGAAATAACGATCTGCTTGAGTCATACCAAATTTCCCTACTCCAAATTGATGAATTCTAATTAAGTCATTTCTAGCTTCGTTACTCAGTTGATATTTAGCCATTCAATAGCGTTTTTGATTGCGCTAAAATTTGCTCTCTACTTTGATCTGTAAACCCACTCTGTTCCGCTTTTTCCAACTTTACCCGAATCCAATCAATTTCTACTTGTTGCTTTCTAGCCTGTCTTATCAGGTCATTTACAAGTTCGCTTTTACTTGAGTACTCTTTGGACTCAACTTGGCTTTTCAACCACTCGTCATTGGGTTCTGTAAAAGATATACTTTGTCTAGACATAAGTGCTGCAATTTGATGTAAATATACACCAAATACGAATCATGCACAAGCTAGTGTAATTATTGAAATGTATAATCTACCTTGGGTCGAAGTAGCGTCACGCTACGACGCTGCATGCTCTTCTAGCTAGAACTATTGTTGTTTAAGCTTTCACTTTTATTTGATGATCGTATTGAATCGTAGCGGGACGCTACGACTACAAAGATTCTCATTTAGAAGAAAAAGTTAACATCATATTCAGTTTTTTGGACAAAAGTTGTAAGTTTAAACTGAGTGTTTCATGGGTATAGTCGGATTGAGAGTTGATTTTTAAAATTTTAATGTGCTTAATTTCATTTTTTTCATAAATGATGGCTTCTGTGCTTTTGTGTTTATGATGGTTGTGTTGATTTGTTTGTTGTTAGCTAAGATCTGCATAAATTGCTTTTTGGATTACAAACTTCTTAACTTTATTCCTTTTATTCTTTTAATTACTTGCACATTCATCATAATTAAGTGTAATGAGCAGAAGTTTACTAAATGTAAAAAAAGGGATGCACAAGCGATGAATTCTTGTTTTCAAAAAACTGTAGCGAACAATTTCAAAAATAGTTTTTTGATTGATGTATCCAATGAAATATCCATTGGTACTGATTCCTTTCAACATTATAAAATATTCAATTTCATTTCAAATCATTCAGTTTTTAGGGATATAATTTCATTTGAAAACAAAGCTATAGTTCCGAATCTATATTATCAGACAAATCATAATTACAATGCCCCTTATTATAAAAAAAGAATGCCTTTTGATACAATAAATTTACCACAATTTGAGAAGGGAATAGAGCCTGTTGATCTTGTAGGATTTTCTAAAAGAGGTGACACTATTGATATGGTTAGCAACATCGATATTTTCACTGATCTAATTGAAATTATAGAAACTGCAAAGAAATGTGACTGTGAGAAAGTAGAACTATTTGTTAAAGGATTTGCCGATGGTTCAGTTAAACCGGGTTGGGTACATAAGCTGGATTCAATTAATTTTAATCTCGAATTACAATATCATCCATTTCTAGATGATCAAGCGAATCATACATTTAAATTCGACTATTCAGAGAGTTTAGTTACGAAGTCATTTGATGAAGTTTATAGAAATCAAGACTTACCAATTCTTCGAGCTCATTCGGTATTGGAAGAATTTATAAGACCATCGTTAATAAGACATGATATTGATACATCCAAAATAAAAGTGTCAATACTAGAAGGTCACCTTAACGAAATTAATAATAAAAAGGACCACTTACGTATGGTACAACTTTTTTTGAAAACCTCCTTCAAGTAACATTATGAAGAGAATAATAGAGGAATTTAGCACAATGATTATTGATCCTTCAAGCTGGTTTATTCTAGTAATTGGAATGTGTATTTTTGCAGCAGTAGGAATGCTAATCTTGAGTTATGTTAGGTCATTTGGAAAAAAATTCCAAACTAACACTTTGGACGATTATTATCCACTACCTAGAAAGGTTCTTATTGATAATACTCCAGCCTTAGAAAGTGGATTTCATGTTAAATTAAATTATCAAATTTTAATTGAAAGGCTAACAAGAAAATTGTATTTTTTATTTTTATTAATAATTGTTTTTGCCACAACATTCATTTTTGTTCTATATAATACTTCACTAACTGAAAATATAGCACCCGATGATACGGCCTTGCTTCAGTATAAAAAAATGATGAGTGAAATTATTGCAGTGGAGCAAGATCTTTTAAATCTTCAAGAAAAACAAATTGATAAAGCACTGAAATCCAATTCTTTAAAGCTAGGCCTATCCAAGGACTCCTTACAAACAACAATGGTGGATGTACTTTTGGAACAGATAAAGTCAGAAGATAAATTGATCGTAGATGTCAGCGAAGAGTTTTATGATATATATTTTTTACGATATGTAGTTGTTAGACTGTTTGTCGCTACAGTAATGTTCACATTGCTAACCTACTTCATTAGGTTGTATTTTAAAATGAGAGAAGATCGATACGACTTTGTCAGAAAAGAAGAGGCCTTGTCGACCTATTTTTCAATTGTAGATTATATTGAAGGGTATAATTACAGAGATCCATCTAAGCCCTTCCCCAAAAGATTCGAACTATTGAAAGATAAATTACCTCCATTTCCACTAAACAACCTTTTTATCCAAGGTTTTTCAAGTAAATCCAATAGTAAAGGCGCAAGTGACAACCTATATGTTGAATCTATAGAAACGATAAGAAGGCTGTCTTCAAAACAAGAGGAGGTGCTTAGAAATTTGATTAGTGAAATAAAAAAGATCAATAAATAATGATGAACCTCAGAGAGTTTGATTTGAAATTTTTAGGTGATCTAAAAGATGATTTTGTAGATTTAATTGAAGATATAGAATTGATACAAAGTAACCTTAAAGATGCGGTCTACTTATTAAAAGCAAAACTATTACAGTCATTTCTTATCACACTTTCAACGTTTTTCTTTTTTTTATTGTCCAGTTTAAAATTATATGAAATTATTGTCGAGACAGAAGCTCTATTGAGTATCTATGTTCAGGTAACATTAATTGCGGGAATAATTTTTATATCCATTTTAATGTATCACCTCACAAATAAATCTAGAATTTTTTTCATCTACTTTCTGAAAGAATTAGAAAATTTCAACAATTTTAAAACTAACTTTATTGGAAAAATAATTATTACTGATGTAATAAAACCCAACCTTGGAGATATAAATCCCTTATCTCTTAAGAAAATAAAGAAATTGCTTTTAAAAAGGGTGCAATATTCTAACTTAGAAAAAGAACTAGACAAGATTCATATTACAAAAGCTAATTTCATCAATCAACCACATTTCAGTAAAATTAAGGCATCAATAACACTATCTTATTTTGAAAAATTTTATGCTAACTTAATACAAGAATTAAAATTAACTAAACTAGAGTCAAATAAGCTGTTAGATAGCCTTTTTACGAAAGAAAAAGGACTAATAAATGAAAGTACATTACTAAGGAACTATCGCGTAAAGGTATTACAAGAGTTGTATAGGATTTCAATGCACAGAATCTCATACCTCAATATTATTGAACCACTACCTTTTGATAAATTAAACTATTAAAAACATCGAATTAGCTTTTGCTAAAAGCGTTTTTGTAACGCTTTTAGCAAAAAACTTTGAAAAAAGTGATTCATGTTTATGGTGTAAAATGAACATGGTGTTAGTATGTTTGCTAACATAATTTGTTAACGACTGTGAAATATTCTTACTTTGAACTAAGCTTACATTTTCATGAGGCGACTTAATACCGAAATGAATGTATTCTATCTTATCTTTTTTTATATTTCTTAAAGTATTACCCCCTAGTAATAAATTATAAGTCTTCAAATTATCAACCAAGCAAACAAAGTTTTGAATTTGTATATTATTATCTAAAAATAGTCTTGGGATAACAATAAGAGGTTTGTTAATTTTATCTAGAATGAAATTTATATTCCTATTCTTTGGGACAAATCTTAAATTAGTTAATCGATCAGGTAATACCATTACAAAATCGTAAATATTGTTATCAATGAAGGAATTAAAATTTTCTTCAAAATCTCCAATTTCTAAACTAACATTTAAACTCACTTCTGTTGTGTCAAATGATAAATTAAAATACTCTTTTAGTGAACTGAACTTATTGCGAATTAGTTCTTTTTCGGCTTCATTAATTATTTCAATTTCTTTAACAACTTCACGCGTACCTTTTTCATCATATAACTTTGGATTATGTAGTAGGTCTAATTCTATTTTGGTTACTCCAATTGCCTGTATATATTCAACCAAATTAGATAAATTTTCTAATTGATTTAGGGTTTTTATTAGAACTAAGAACTTCATAAAAAGTAAATTATTGAATTAAAATATTGTCTTCACCAATTTAAGGAAAATTGATAATTAAAACTACACTGCCACCTGAAAATCTCTCAGTACATCATTCAGCGTAAGCTTCTTGTCAGTACTTTCTTTACGAGTGCCTATGATGAGAGCACAGTTGACTTGGTATGATCCTGCAGGATATTCTCTAGTGTAGCTACCTGGTATAACTACGGATCTTGCAGGTACTTCGCCTTTGTATGTGATAGGTTCTGGACCTGTGACATCGATGATATGTGTTGATTGTGTCAGTGTTACTCCGGCACCGATTACTGCTTCTTTTCTGATTTTCACCCCTTCTACGATAATGCATCTACTACCGATAAAACAATCATCTTCTATGATTGTCGGAGTTGCTTGTAGTGGCTCCAATACACCACCGATACCAACACCACCTGAGAGGTGTACATTGCGACCGATCTGAGCACAAGACCCTACAGTAGCCCATGTATCTACCATCGTACCGCCACCTACATAAGCACCGATATTGACATAA
>CALLIG010000363.1 GCA_938009735.1 uncultured Flavobacteriaceae bacterium | reverse complement strand
TTTTTAAAGTTGAAACTCACTTGAGCATCTAACATGTCATAGGACGGTATATCACCTGTGAATTGTGGTGAACCTTCAAAAACAAAACCTTGTATCCATTTGTAATTAATATTGAAACCTGTTGTAATATCCTCAGAAATCCATGTAAGGTTACGACCTCCAAAACTCACATTATATTTATGCTCTGGTGTATTGAATGCAGGAATAATATCATCATTACTATTAGTATTTAACTTGTTCCAACTATAATTTCCTGCAAAAGAATATTGATTGAGATAATAATTAAATCCTATTGCAAATCCCTGTGAAGTTACAGTCTCAGATGAATTGGCAGAAATTCTATAAACTTCAGTATCAAAAAGGTTGGGATTGATAATTGGTGGTAATCCTGGTATTGATATTGTATCGAAAGGAACATCAAGGACTATCTGATAACCTATGAAATCATTGTATATATTGTAATAATAACTTCCATCTAAAAATAAGTTACCTCCTAAAACAGTTCGATATCCTACTTCCAAAGTTTTTACTTTTTCTGGTTGTATTGGATCGATATCTGTAAATACATAAGGTTCATTAGGGTTTGAATTATTGGCTTCAAATGACTCTAATGTTACTAAACCTTCATAACCACTTAAGTTACCCAATAATCTAGCAGGACCTACATTTAGATCTAAATACTGATCTGATAAAGTTGGATTACGAATTGCAGACGAGAAGGATAGTCTGAAATAGTTGTTTTCTGCGGGATTCCAGACTAAACTTGCTGCAGGACTCAATAAAGGATCAAAATTCTCATTCTGATCAAATCTTATCGCTGCAGAAATGTCAACATTTCCAAGTTTTTTAGTTCCCCCTGTATAGACTCCATATTCAAAATTTGATATTCTATCAACTCCATCTCTAAAAATAGTTCCTTCTGTATTTGGTCTGTACAATCTTGCATTCGTTCCAATTCTAAATTCATCAAAAAAGCCAAAATCAAATTTGTATTCACCATGTATATGATATAAAGCAGATTGATCAAAAAACCTAGTACCATCTTCTGCTTCATTATTTTTTCTCGACGTTATATCTTGAAAAAGAGAATCAAATTTTTCGGTTCCTGGCTGTGCTAATGGATTTAGTGCATTTTGACCTTCACCACTATCAGCAAATGCTGCTGCTTGACTATGCCAAAGATTCAAAGAATCGGAAAATTCGTTCTGCCATGCTAATTGTGCTTCAGTACCTTCAGCTGGATATCCTAACTCTTTCATTCTATTAAAAACATCGCCTTGTGATGCTCCGGTCCACCACCTACGGTAGTCATTACTCCAGTTTTCATTTGTATTAGCATATTCTTGCATTTTTAATGCAGTAAAGTATGGATCATATGAGTCACCAGCATCTTCATTTGTAGCATAAGCTCTTATAAAGTATTTGTCTTTTTTTCTGAACTCTATCCTGTTTTGGTAAAAATTTATTCCTCTTAAGCTAAATCGGTTGTCACCTTGATATACTGTAGTTCCAGAACCGAAATTTGATGCAATGATTATTTCAGGAGATTCAAATCCTTTAGATGGATTGGTTCTAAAATGAACAGCAGCTCCTAATTTAGTATTTCTAGTATTGTAGTCTACTAAGTCTTCTTCTCTATATCCGGTTCTATGAAATGTATTTAAACCAGCATTTTGGTCGTATAATGATGAGAATTTTTGAAACGACTCGTCACCATATATGTTTACTGCATTCCATCTGCCAGGATTTTCACCCGCTTCATCAAATGCTTGATTGTTATCACTGTCAGAGATTGGATCAAAATTGTCTGCAACCCAGTCATAAGCTCTTAAATAACTCAGGTTTAGTTTATACGCAACAAATTGATCTCCATCCTTGTTTTTAAAACTATCAGCCCATCGGACTTCTGTATTGAACAAATCTCTTTCACCAAACTTTAAAGAAGCACTTAGACCTTCATGAAAAAATGGATTTTTAGTTTCCATACTAATAACACCATTAAACGCATTTGGTCCATAAAATGCAGAACTTGCTCCTACAACTAAGTCAACTTTTTGAATATCTAATTCTGAGGATCCTAGAAAATTACCTAAAGAGAAGTTTAGACCTGGTGATTGATTATCGACACCATCTATGGTCTGTAATGACCGAACTGGACTAGTACTATTAAAACCTCTGGTGTTAATTACTGTAAACCCGAGACTTGCAGTTGTAAGATCGACTCCTTTAAGAGAACCTAATCCTTCATAAAAACTGTTGGATGCAGTTTGTTTAATGGCAACGGCATCTAAAGATTCTATTGAAAGCGGTGATTTTTTAGTTTGCTCAGAAATACGACTCCCTTTTACAACCACTTCCTGCAGTACTTCAGTACTTTCATTTAAAAGAATTTTAAAGTCTTCAATGGCGTTAACATCTAAAGTATATTCCTCATATCCTACGTAAGAAAAAATTAAAGTCATGGGAACCTTTTCTGCTGTGTCAAATTCAAAAGAACCATCCCAGTCTGTTATTGTACCTTCAGTTGTGCCTTGAATAATAACGCTACCGCCAATTATGGCCTCACCGTTTTTTCCATCTAAGACAGTACCTTTAATCACAGTTTGAGCATTTAAGCCACTCATAATCACACTCATGCACATGCACATGCAGGCAAAAACCATCATTCTCTTGTTCATTTCAGGCAAATTAATTATTGTAAAATAGTAGTTATTCAGGTTAAAAGTATCAATTTAATCTATATCC
>CALLIG010000362.1 GCA_938009735.1 uncultured Flavobacteriaceae bacterium | reverse complement strand
GACCATTTTTCGTTATTTGCAATCTTAGATTATCTCTCCAAGGAATCTCTACCTGAAACAAACCATCGCTTTTTGTTACAATCTCTTTTATGGTATTACCATCAATTCCTATTACCTCGATTAAAGCATTTTCAATACCCTGCTGATACTTCGGCTCTACTACTTCACCCTTAAACCCAATTGTTCTTGGACCTAGTGACTCATTGGTTTTAAACCCATAAATATCATCCTTTCCTTTACCACCTTCTCTGTTCGAAGCAAAATAGCCTGAAAAACCTCCTGCTCCATTATCTTTAATAATAAAACCGAACTCATGTGATTTGGTGTTAATCCCTAGTCCTAAGTTAACAGGAATACTAAAGGATTTATCTTCACGGATGCTCGATTTATAAACATCCATTCCACCTAGTCCATAAAAAGTATCGGAAGAAAAATAAAGGCTGTTATCTAATATAAAAGGAGAAATTTCATTACCTGGTGAGTTAATTCGGGGTCCTAAATTTACCGGCTCAGAAGTTATTTGCCCATTATTGGTTGAAACGTAATAAAGGTCTGTCCCGCCATAACCATCTTCAAAATTTGCAGCGAAATACAATTTCTCATTAAGATCATCATAATACGGATAATAGAACGAAGTACTTAAATCTCGCAGCAAGTAAGCAAAAAAACCATTTTCGTAAACCAAGCCTATTGCCAAAGCATTTTTACCTTTATCATCATACGAAAGCTGACCATTTTCACTATTTGACAAAATATAAAATATCTTTCCAGATTTTTCAGAATAATATGGCGTGGTCTTATGATATTTTGATTCTGGCATACGATCAAAAACATTCTCATTCAAAATATTTCCATCGTTTCCAACGCGACCAACATAGATATCAAAATATGACTCACCAGATGGCCCATAAACTTTCTTAGTCTTCGAAGTTCGACCACTACTAAATAAAAGTTTGTCTTTATAAAATGTTGGAGACAAATCAGATTGAGTACTATTGCTACTTACATTAAATATCTCAAACTGCTGTAAACTATTTCCACCGGCATTCAATAGCTCAAAATTAAACTCTGCATTTTCAATAAGCTCTCCCGATAGCGTTGCTTTTTTTGAGTTAAGAAAAGCTTTTACACGCTCCATCTCAGAGGTTTTAGCCAAACTTTGTAGCATTTTGTTGAACCGATGATTGTCCATAATGCTGTCTTTCTTATTTATGTCTAAATATATTCTTGACGCGTTTTTAAAATCACCTACACTAAAATAAGAATCCGCTAAATTCAAAAGTTGATTATCTGATATCATTTTACCATTAGCCATGTCTTTCTGGTACTCAGAAATAGCCTCTTTATAAGCATAAGAATAAAAATACTTATCTGCTTTAGATTTAAAATCTTGCGCATAACATGTCATTGTTAAACTCAAAAAGATCAATATGAAAGTCTTTGTTTGCATAGCTATACTTTCGTTAAAAGAATCGTGGTGTATCAATCTGCTTAGGTTTTCCTTTTAACTTTTTGTTGTTTGAATCGTTATCAACGCGTCCTCCTTTACCTAAGTAGAACTTCAAAATAACCTCGTGTGATCCACTATTAAATTGACCAAGTCCGTTGGTATTATAATCATATGAATATCCGACGAAAGTACCATTGCCTATTTGAAAACCGGCTAAACCGCTCACGGCATTGCCAAATCGATATGAAGCACCTACTGTAAATTTGTCATTAATTAAAAAGTTCGCCGATACATTGGTGTTAAGTGGAGCGCCGCCAATAGAATTCAGTAAAAAAGCAGGTTTGAATTTTAAATTCTCACCAATGTCGAAAACATAACCTCCAATAAAATTAACTTGCATTCTACCTTCTATTACTGATGCAACGTCGTCGTCGTAAATTCCATCACTTAAGAAATTTGGTATGGACGCCCCAAGATACCATGTATCGCCACCATATAGAAAAAGGCCAGCTCCAATATTTAAATAGAAATTTTTAAGATTTTGTCCATCAAATTGCTCTCCAGGGTTTTCGAAAGTTCCTTTAGAAAAATCGACATTTAAGAAAGATCCGCCAACGTCCATTCCAAAAGAGAGTTTGGTGTTTTCCGATACATTGAACTGATATGAATACGCAGCATCAATGAAAGTTTGTGACGTAGGACCTAACTCGTTATTTACAATGTTAATACCAATGCCCATTTTCTCATTTGAAAGTGGAATATTTGCTCCAATACGTATATTTCTAGGTGCGCCTTCAAGGTCTATCCATTGTGCACGATAAGCGCCTATAATTTCAGGAGTTTCAGTTGAGCCAACATAACCAGGATTAAAGCTGCCGATATTGTACATATACTGCGTGTATTGTGGCTCATTTTGCGCCTTGAGCATAGAAGTGCTTGAGATTGTTAGCACAAAAAGGCAAAGAAGACGTATGTTTCGTAATTTAATAATACGGTAGATCATTGTCATTTCTATCTTACTAGCTGAATCCAGCCTTTTTGAGTTTTCTGATTCACTATTCCGTCTTCCCGAATTTGTAGATTCATGGTATAGAAATAAGTGCCGTCAGGTGAATCTTTTCCTTTCCAAGAACCGTTCCAAATTTCTTCAGCGCTTTGGGCGGGAGTTTCAAAAACAAGATTTCCATATCGGTTATAAATTTTAATATCATATTGCACATCAGTTGGACTCAATTTTTCTTCAGTACCATCATCAAACGTGCGAATCAAATTAATTTTCAAAATATCATTTAGACCATCATTATTTGGGGAAAATTGATTGTATAAAATTCCAACATCAATCGAATTACGAGTGGTTATTGTAACCATAGCCATTGAACTGCTGTCCTCATCTTCAGTACCTGCAAGAGATTCTCTAGGCGATGATCTTGCAATAACTGCAGTATTTGAAATGGTTCCAACTCCTCTAAAAGTAACACGATATGAAAGTTCTATTTCTTCACCTACAGCAAGGGATCTATTAATTGTCCATTCACTTGTAAGCTCATTAAAAGTGCTTTCACTTGGCACATCGGCTTGACTTATCTCATATGTTATATCGCTATCTGTTGTAAAAACATCTTCAACTTGTATGTTGGTAACCACATCAGTATTCGATTTATTGATCACTTTTATAAAATAAAAAACTTCGAGTTCATTATCAATGGAATTTATTAATCCGGTTACGGCATCCAACTTCTCTTTACCGATGCCTAAACTTACTTTTTTCTCAATTTCAAGGTTAACACCTTCTGGAACTTCAAAAATAAATTCAATAGTTGCTTTATTATTTTCATCTGTATTATCTACAGGAAACGAACTAAGTAACTCTGCTGTATTACTATAGTTATCAGCACCTTCAAGAATTGATACTTTTATGGTCAAGGTTTCGGAACCTGAAGGTTCAATTTCAAAAATATTCCATTCACCTATTGTCACATCATAAGTGCCAATTGATGCCTCATGCGATATGTACTCAAATCCGTTTTCTATAAGTTCTCCGATCGTAATTGCTTTTGCTTTACTTGCTGTAAGGTTATTTAATGTAATTGTAAATGTCACCTCATCACCTACTAAAGCATCTGGATTATCAACCTCTTTTTTGATTTCTAAATCCACAGGCACAGGATTAACACAAGCCGGAGATTCGATATTTGGGCTACAAGGGTCTAAATGATCACTTCCGGCAGCAATTTCAACGCCATCGGCTATATCATCTCCATCGGTATCACATAAACCAATAGAATTATCTGGTACACATGGGTTATCATTGCCTGGATCTAGTTGATCAACAACCCCATCCATATCCGTATCAATAATATTTGAATCAAGAGCATCAATTACTCCATCTGTATCAGTATCAATGGGGTTATCGAAATCATTACCTACTTCATCACCATCATTTAAGCCGTCACCATCAGAATCTGGATTATTAGGATCAGTACCTAATACTGCTTCTGGGCCGTCAAATAAACCATCTAAATCGGTGTCAACATCACAATCATTAACCGATATTGTAATCGTCGATGATTCATTTAGACAAGGCGCTTGTGCTTCAGACGTAGTAAATGTAAACACGTACTCACCATCGTCAGCTCCTTCAAAATCAAGAATATTATTATTTGGGATAGTAAAGTCAGGAACAGGGCCACTAGTAAATACCCAATCACCTTCATCTTCACCAGAAATGACATCATCTAAATCTAATAAAGTTGGACCATTATCCTCATCGCTACAAGCTGAAGCAATTCCACCATTCTGAATTACACCAGCAGAAGGTTGAGGCTGTACTGTTGCAATAACCTCTGTTCTCGGATTATTGAGTGATGAGACACAGCCATTTAAGGTTGCCTCAACAAAGTATGTTGTTGTTTGGGTAAGGTCAGGTGAAAAATTAGCTCCAGTACCGGCTATAGACCCCCCGGTTTCGGCTGTATACCAGTTGATAGTGGCACTATTTGTTGCCGCAGCAGTTAAATTAACAACCCCAGGGCCACAGCGCTCATCACCAGAGGCTGTTGTAACGCTAGGTATTTCATTTGAAAGTAAATTAATCTCTAGCGCAGG